>WAKM01000035.1 GCA_015523335.1 Archaeoglobaceae archaeon
TGGTGAGAGTGGAATTGGAGCTGCTGCCGTAGGAGCGACTGCAGAGGACAGAGGATTCTTCGGTCTCGGTATACTGTTCACAGTTATCCCAGAAACGATAGTCATCTTCGGTCTCGTCATCGCATTCATACTGATGTTCGCCTTCCACTAAAATTTTGCAAAAAAGGGTGAACAGAAATGCCACTGGATAGCATAGTCCAGGAAATTTATAAGAAAGGTGAAGAGCAAGTTCAAGCGATAATCAACGAAGCCAAGAGCGAGGCAGAAAAGATCATCGCCGAGGCTGAGGAGAAGGCTAAAGAGATTTTGGAGAAGGCAAGAAAAGACGGAGAAAAAGAAGCTGAAGCGTTAAGAAGGCAGGAGATCTCAAGCGTTAGGCTTGAGATGAAAAGACAGTTGCTGAACAAGCAGAGAGAAGTGCTTGAAGCCGTCTTTAAGTCGGTAGAGGAGAGAGTAAAGAACATGGATCTGGATACCAAGAAGAGGATATACACGGCTTTGCTCAAGCAAAATGCCGTTGAGGGGATGGTGGTTTATTCGAACAAGGATGATGAAGACCTTATTAAATCGATAATTCAGGAACTCGGCTTGAATGCGAGATACGGTGGAAACATCGACTGCTTGGGAGGTGTTGTAATAGAGAGTGGGGATGGCGAGTTGAGGGTAAATCTTACGTTTGAAGAGTTGCTTAACCAGTTATACGAACAGAAGATGAGCGAGTTGTCTAAGATGTTGTTCGGGTGATCAGCAATGATACTCAAGAGTAAGAGATCCTCTTGGGCGTATATAGTTGCAAGGGTAAAGGTGATGAAGAGGAGGCTCATTCCGAGTGAAGAATATCGAAAGTTGTTGAACATGGACTTCAACGAGATTGTTAGGTATTTGGAGGAGACGGAATACAAGAGGGAGATCGACGAATTAGCTTACAAATACAGCGGACCGAGACTCTTGGATTACGCACTAACCCTCAACCTCGGCAGAACTTACAAGAAAATTCAGGATGTATCGTTTGGCATTGCCAAGGATCTAATCACCGAATACCTTAGAAGATGGGATATCTGGAACATCATAAACATAATCAGGGGTAAGATGGCTGGTGTTTCCGCGGAGGAGATAGAGGAATCTTTGGTTCCGGTAGGTGAATACACGATAGACTTCTACAAATCACTGATTCCCAAGGAGCTCGACGAGATCGTCAAGACATTCGAGGGAACTCCTTACTATTCGGCACTGTCGAAAGTCGGTAGCGAACCGCTCAGTATAATAGAGGATGAACTTTACAAGATATACTACCAGAAGCTATTAAGTGAGAGACCGAGTGAGTTCGCTTTGAAGCTGTTCATAGATTTCATAAAGATGGAAATCGATATAAAGAACATCAAGACAATACTGAGGTTGAAGAGGGAGGATGTTTCCACAGATGAAATCATGAAGAGGATAATCCCGGGCGGCTTCGAGATTACGGAGGAGGAGGCCGCGAAGCTTTCAGCGATGGCGTGGGATGAACTCGTAAAAGCTTTGGAGGGCTACTGGTTCTGGAAGGGTATTGAAGGAATTACGGACAAGAGCATTTCGAGAATCGAGATCAAGTTCGACAAGGCATGGATGGAGATCGTTGCTAAAAGGGCGAGCAACTATCCGTTATCTATATTACCTGTGTTGCAGTATATGGTGTTAAAGAAGATCGAGGTGGACAACCTAAGAACATTGGGTTGGGGCAAGTGGCAGGGAATTCCGAATGAAGAAATTGAGGAACAGCTGGTGATATTATGAAGAAGGTTGCGGTAATCGGTGATCCGGAATTTAATATCGGTTTTAGGCTCGTTGGGATTAGGGATGTATATGACGTTACCAACGATGAAGAGCTCGTTAACGCCGTTAGGGATGTTTTAGATAGGAAGGATGTTGGTGTTGTTGTTATTAAGTATGAGGATCTTAAGAGGTTGCCCGTTACTTTGAGGAGGGAAATTGACGAAAGAGTTGAGCCCACCTTCGTTGCGGTGGGTGGTATGGGTAGTGTTGAGGAGTTGAGGGAAAAGATAAGAAAGGCGATAGGTGTTGACCTATGGAAGTGAAAACGGCTGGTTCGGTTGGAGAGATTTATAGGATTTCAGGACCACTGGTAGTAGCTGAGGGATTGAAGGCGAAGATGTATGATGTCTGTAAGGTCGGAGAAGATGGATTGATGGGAGAGGTAGTAGGTATCAGAGGAGACAAAATCCTCATTCAGGTTTACGAGGACACGTCCGGCATTAGACCGGGTGAAAAGGTCGTAAACACTGGAATGCCTCTGAGCGTCGAACTCGGTCCGGGAATGCTCGGAACTATCTACGACGGTATTCAGAGACCTCTTCCGGCTCTGAAGGAGGCGAGTGGTGACTTCATTGGTAGAGGTATCGAGGCTCCGGGTTTGGATAGAAAGAAGAAGTGGGCGTTCAAGCCGACGGTAAAGAAGGGAGACAAGGTTAAGGGTGGAGACATAATAGGTGTCGTTAAGGAGACCGAGCTTATCGCCGAGCACAGAATTTTGGTTCCGCCGAACGTTAGCGGAACGATCACCGAGATTTACGAGGGTGACTTTACGGTTGAGGACACAATTGCGGTTTTAGACAACGGAATGGAGCTTAAGCTCTACCACAAGTGGCCAGTCAGAATTCCAAGACCGTATGTTGAGAAGCTACCGCCAGAGATTCCGCTTATCACGGGTCAGAGAATACTTGACACGTTCTTCCCGGTAGCTAAGGGTGGAACTGCCGCAATTCCCGGCCCATTCGGTTCCGGTAAGACCGTCACTCAGCACCAGTTGGCCAAGTGGGCTGACGCTCAGATTATCGTATACATCGGTTGCGGAGAAAGAGGAAACGAGATGACAGAGGTATTGGAAGAGTTCCCGGAGCTTAAGGATCCGAGAACGGGAAGACCTTTGATGGAGAGAACCATCCTCATCGCGAATACTTCGAACATGCCGGTAGCTGCCAGAGAAGCTTCAGTTTACACCGGAATTACGATCGCTGAATACTTCAGAGACATGGGTTACGATGTAGCCATTCAGGCTGACTCCACAAGCAGATGGGCTGAGGCGATGAGAGAGATCTCGGGTAGACTTGAAGAGATGCCCGGTGAAGAGGGTTATCCGGCTTACTTGGCATCAAGATTGGCTGAGTTCTACGAGAGAGCCGGTAGAGTTAAGACGCTCAGCGGACACATCGGAAGTGTTACGGTAGTCGGAGCTGTATCACCGCCGGGTGGAGACTTCTCAGAGCCTGTCACACAGAACACGTTGAGAATCGTTAAGGTCTTCTGGGCGCTGGATGCAAAGCTCGCTGCGAGAAGGCACTTCCCAGCCATCAACTGGTTGCAGAGTTACAGCCTTTATGCCGATGTTCTAAGACCGTGGTTTGAGAAGAACGTTGCTCCTGACTGGGGTGAGCTTAGAAACTGGGCTATGGAGGTCTTGCAGGAGGAGGCAAACTTGCAGGAGATCGTGCAATTGGTTGGTAGCGACGCCCTGCCGGATGCGCAGAGAATCCTGTTGGAAGTTGCGAGGATGATAAGAGAGATATTCCTGATTCAGTATGCATATGATCCGGTCGATACCTACTGCCCGCTTGAGAAGCAGTATGATATGCTTAAGGGTATCAAGATGATCAACGACTGGATGTTCAAAGCCTTAGAGATGGGCAAGACGGTAGAAGAAATCATCAACGTTCCTGGAAAGGAGAAGTTCGCGAGAGCGAAGTTCGAGGAGAACTACAAGCCCATTATGGAGGAGGCTTTGGAGGAGATTAGGAAGAACCTCTTGGGAGAGTGATGCGTTATGGGGAAGGAGTATAAGACCATAACGGATATTGCCGGTCCTTTAGTTTTTTTGGAGAAGACCGAGCCCGTAGCTTACGGTGAGTTGGTTACGATTACCCTTCCGGATGGAACGACGAGAAGAGGTCAGGTGCTTGACACCGCTAAGGACTTCGTCGTAGTTCAGGTTTTCGAAGGAACGAGAGGTTTGGACAAATCGTGTTCGGTAAGGTTCACCGGAGACGTCGTCAAGCTGAACTGTTCAAAGGACATGCTCGGTAGGATCCTCAGCGGTTCGGGCGATCCGATCGACGGTGGGCCGAAAATAGTCCCGGAGGAGAGGAGAGAAATAATCGGTGCCGCTATCAACCCGTATGCGAGGCAGTATCCGAGAGAGTTCATACAGACCGGTATCTCAGCCATCGACGGAATGAACACGCTGGTTAGAGGTCAGAAGTTGCCGATTTTCAGCGGTTCAGGTTTGCCGCACAACGACATCGCTCTGCAGATCGCAAGGCAGGCTAAGGTTAGGGGAACTGAGGAGGAATTCGCCATCGTCTTTGCCGCTATGGGTATCACCTACGAAGAGGCTCACCAGTTCATGAAGGAGTTCGAAAGAACCGGTGCATTGGAGAGAGCTGTCGTTTTCCTGAACCTAGCCAGCGATCCGGCTATCGAGAGGTTGATCACACCGAGAATGGCTTTGACAGCTGCTGAATTCCTCGCTTACGAATACGACTACCACATTCTCGTCATCTTAACTGACATGACGAACTACTGCGAAGCTCTGAGAGAGATCTCGGCGGCAAGAGAAGAAGTTCCGGGTAGAAGAGGTTATCCGGGTTACATGTATACGGATCTGGCCACCATATACGAGAGAGCCGGTAGAATCAGAGGAAGGAAGGGAACGATTACTCAGATGCCCATCCTAACGATGCCCGGTGACGACATAACGCATCCGATTCCGGATCTGACTGGATATATCACAGAGGGTCAGATCGTTCTGAGTAGAGAGCTACATGCTAAGGGTATCTATCCGCCTATCGACGTTCTGCCATCGCTCAGCAGGTTGATGAAAGAAGGTATCGGTAAGGGCATGACAAGGGAAGACCACAAGGAGTGGAATGACCAGATGTATGCCGCTTACGCTGAGGGTGTCGACCTGAGAGGTCTGGTAGCTATAGTCGGTGAAGAAGCTCTATCCGAGAGGGACAGGAGGTATCTGAAGTTCGCCGATGAGTTCGAGAGGAGATTCGTCAATCAGGGTAAGTATGAGGACAGAGACATCGAATACACGTTGGACCTGGGTTGGGAACTCTTGGCCATTCTGCCTGAGGAGGAGCTTACTAAGATCAGGAGGGAATACATCGAGAAGTATCATCCCAAGTATAGAAAGAAGAAGGCCGAAGGCGAAGCTGAGAAGGCTGAAGCGGCCGCCTAATTCTACCATTTTTATCTCATTTTTGGGGTGTTCTTATGTCTGTGGTTAAAGTTCAGCCAACGAGAATGGAACTGATCAAGCTCAGAAGAAGGATCAAGATGGCTAAAAGAGGTCATTCATTGCTGAAGATGAAGAGAGACGGTTTGATCATGGAGTTCAGAGAGCTTTTGGAGGAGGCAAAGAAGGTAATCGGCGGGATGGCCGAGAAGTATGAGAAGGCTCAACAAAAGCTCGCGCTCGCAATGGCTGTCGATGGTGTTATAGCCGTTAAATCCATAGCCCTTTCGAGGCAGTGCGAGCCGAGGTTCATCATGCACAGGAAAAACATAATGGGCGTCGTCGTTCCGGTTATAAAGAGGGACGAGAAGATCATAAAGTGCGTTGTCGAAAGGGAATACGGTGTGTTGGGAACAACTGCAAGGATAGATGAGGCTGTCGAAGCTTACGAGCAACTCGTAGATGCAATTTTGGAAGTTGCTGAAATCGAAACAACCATAAGAAGGCTGATTGAGGAAATTGAGAAGACTAAGAGAAGAGTTAACGCTTTGGAGTATAGGGTAATTCCTTCGATGGAAGAGGCTTGTAAGTTCATAGCGTTCAAGCTTGAGGAGATGGATAGGGAGAACATCATCAGACTTAAGAAGCTCAAGACTAAGAAGGCTAAACAGCAGGCTTAATATTTTATTTTTGCTACAGATACATTACATCTTTATCTTCGGGTTTTTCGAATTCGTGATTGACATTCCAGATTATGTATAACTTGCATTTGAATATCACCCTCAAGGCTTCCATGAGCTTTGTTTTCGTTAGCTCTTCCAAATATATCGGAATCTGAAATTCAATCTGCCTAACGTTTTCCGCATCTGGCAACATTCTGAACTCGGCCTTTCTGAAAAGAAGATCAATCTTCCATTTAAATATTAGCTTTTTCTTCTTCTCTTCGGGTAGGGAGTGCAGAGCCTTGTAATGTTGTTCGGCAAGAATAACACCGCTTACTACAACGACTACATCTCTTCCCTTAAGCTTAATAATATCCGAAATCTGACCGGAATTTGCTGGAAACTCCACCACATAGTGCCAATCGGCGTTCTCATCTGGAATCTCGGATTTAAATATTCCCTCCTCGATGAGCCAACTCTTGACGTTTTCTTGCATGCTTTAAGAACGCCGCACCAAAATAAAAGCGTTATTACAATCGAGAATCTAAATATTAAACTTTTATGAAAAATATTGTTTTTTATATTTGATGGGAAAGATATTTATTGTTGCAGATATAAGGAGATCAATCGGGTGGTAGAATGAAGGAAGAAAGGGTTAAGCAACTAACGAATCAGATCGTGGAGCTGTTTCGAAGGTCAGGATATGATGTCGACGCTAAAGAGATATCGAAGAGACTCATGCTCCTGATTTACGAATTCAAAGTTCCGGAAAGCGAAGCCATAAAAACGGTCAAAAATTGGCTGATAAAAGAGCTTGAAATTCCTAAGGAAAGGCTTGCTGTTGAAAGTCCATTAGTTAAGATTGCGGATATAACAAAACCGGGGCAGTGGATTAGTCTGAAGGCTAAGGTCGTTCAGCTCTGGGATTCTTCAAGTCCAAACGTTTCTCAGGTTGGATTGATTGGAGATGAAACCGGTATTATTAAATTTGTAATTTGGGCTAAATCCGGCAAAGGAGAAGTTGAGGAAGGAAAGAGCTATCTCTTCAGAAATGTCGTAACCGATTCGTTTCAAGGGAGGATGCAGATCAACGTTAACAGAAACAGCGAAATCATTGAAATAGATGAGGATATCCAGCTTCCGCCGCGTGAAATTGAAGTCGTTGGGGCGCTTGTAGCGATTCAGCAAAACAGCGGTTTAATTCAAAGATGTAAGCTGTGCAGAAGAGTTATGACTAAGGGGATATGTCCGATACACGGAAAGGTCGAAGGTTACGATGATTTGAGGATTAAAGGCGTTCTCGACGACGGCGAGAACTTCTACGAAATAATTCTTAATGAGGAGAACATCAAAGCTCTAACTGGCATAGATTTGGAGAAGGCTAAGCAGATTGTGGCTGAGAGGTTGGACAGGAATGCAGTTCTTTCGGAGTTGAAATCAAAGCTTTTGGGAAGGTATCTCAAGGTTAGGGGAACGAAGGGTGGGAGGTATCTGATCGTAAGTGATGTGGAATTCCTGAAGGGAATTGATAAAGCCGAAGTTGAAAAGCTCATCGAGGAGGTTGCCGCATGAACGGAGTTAGGAGAAGGGAAGTGGCGAAGAGGATTTTCGCATACGAATTCAACAGGTCAACCCACAGGATCAAGCCGGAAGAGGATAAGGCTCCCGTTTACGTTTTAACGCCTTTAGGAATGCGATGCAACAGGGTGTTCGTCGTTGGAGCTTTACTCGATAAGGATGAGATCAAGCCGGATTCGGGAATCTGGAGAATTAGGGTTGCGGATCCAACCGGTGCCTTTTTCGGCTACGTCAGCAGATTCCAGCCGGATGCCTTGGAATCTCTAATGGAAATCGAACCGCCGGAACTCGTAGCGATAGTCGCGAAGGTGAGGGTATTCGAGAGGGACGGAAAGCTGTTCGTATCTCTACGCCCCGAAAGCATATCCGTGGTCGACAGCGAGACGAGGGATTATTGGATATACGAGACTGCTCTGAAGACGTTGGAGAGGATTAAGAGAATGGAACTCAAGAAGGATGAAGACTGCAAACTCGCATGGCAGATATACAGTCCAAATCTGAACGAATTTAAACAGATCGTAAGACAAGCTTTAGCGAGCTTGAAGGAGGAATTCGAGCTTATTGAGGAATCCGAGGAGGAAATCGAAGAACTCAAAGAAAGACGAGAAATGGAAGAGAAGGAATTCGATAAAATTAAAGAGAAAAACGAGCTTGAGGAATTCGAAGAAGATTTCGAATTCGAAGAGGAGGAGTGGGATCTCAGCGACATTCTGAGCGAATAATTTTTTTTATTGGGCTCACTGAAGCTCTGCATTTTATGATTTTTAAACGACCCTTTCGAAATCTTTTAACCTTTCAAGCTTTTTCGTCGCATCGATTCCCCACTTCGCAGTTGTTTTTCCGGCTGAAGGATCCAAGCTACTTCCTCTTGCACCTCTAACGATAACCAGGTCTTCATCGGCTTGAAACCTCGTAGCTATTGCGTATTCGACATCTTCGTAGCTGTATACGTCTATGTCTTCATCCACAACTATGACACCCTTCAAGCTTGGGTTAGCCGCCAACGCTGCAAGTATGGCGTTTTTTGCATCGCCTTCGGTTTCTTTCCTTATCTGGACTATGGCATGGAAGTAATGCCTGCTTCCGGGGGTCATGATAACGTTTTTAACCTTGCAAACGTTTGCCACGCTCTTGTATATTAGAGGCTCATAAGGAACGCCCATCAATATCTGATGCTCGCTACTCGCTGGAGTGATCGAATAGTAGATGGGATCGTCTTTAACGAACATCGCATTGATCTCTATCACTGGCTCCATCCTAACCTTGTCGTATGTTCCTGTTATATCCACAAAGGGTCCTTCCTTAGCTCTCTCATTCGTAATTCTGCCGAGTAGAATTATTTCGGCATCCGGCGTAAGCATTTCGTCGATCTTAAAGAGTTCGAATCCCCCCATCAATGCGGATGCGTATCTGAACTCCATCCCCTCCGGAACCCTCGTGGCTGAGGCGAATAGGATTAGGGGATGGACGCCTATCGCTATTACTATCGGTAGATCCTTCCCTCTTTCCATCGCATCCTTCCACATCAGATACGTATGCCTCGGAGGAACGAGCCTTGCAACGAGTCTTCGCTCATCGAGGAGCATCATCCTGTGAATTGAAGCGTTGTATGATTCCGGCTTGTTCGGATCAGAATCGATCCTTCTTGCTATTACGATTCCAGCCGTTATGTATCTACCACCGTCGTTCTCGAAGTATTTCAGTGCCGGAAGATCCTTGAGCAGGTTGAATCTTTTCCTCTCCTTTAGCTGAAAATCTTCGTTTATCTTGATACTTGCCGATGCGTAATCCAACTTCGCGAGAAATTCGACCAAATCTTCCTTTTTGATTCCCAAATACTTACAAAGTAGATCCCTCGTCGCTATGAAGTTCTTGGCAACTTTTTTTCCTTCAACGTTTAGGAGCACGGGTGTTTTTTCGAGACCCCTATTCCTCAAAAATCGAACTACCTCATCGTGCTTAAGCACTTCCTCAATTTTAACGACCTCAAGTTTTTCTATGACTTCTCTCAAGCTCATGGAAATCTGTGAGTCGGAAGACATAATACCTTTGTCAAACCAGTAGCTCCTTCAACCTCCTAACGACATCCCTAAGACTGTCCACATCGAACAGCTTTCTTCTGGTGATCTCGTTGCAACAGGCTTTATACATATCGGATACGGCTTTAAGCAGATCTTCTGGTAGCTTCGGCGGTATTCCTGCTAATTTCCTCCAGTTCTGCTTTCCTTTAACTTCTTCGAGCTTCTTATACCATTCCGTCTTCCTATACCACTTTCTCAATATCTCCTTACTTATCTGAATTCCTTCGAAACTGAATCTGCATTCGTCGGGCGTTCCCACAGCATCTACGACCATCAACCTCCTCTTATCATCGAACGCGAACTCTATTTTCCCGTCGTCGTTGCTGATTCCAACCTTCCCGACCTCCTTCGTTATTATCTCGTCGATCTTCAACGTAAGCTCCTTTATCTCCTCTATTTCCTCATCGCTCAGCCCCGAAATCTCTTTTGCCTCATCCCAGCTTATGTATCTATCTTTATCCTCAAGCTTCGTGCTGACGTCTAAGATAGGCTTCTCTAACCTTTCGTTCGGCTTCGGGTAGTGATCCAAGCCGAGTTGTTCAAGTGTAACCTCACCCCTTTCGAGCCTTCTGAAGACGCTACTACCTTCGGGTAGAGCATTTCTATATATAATTTCAAGCGGGATCAGAAAGTTGGCTCTCTCCCGCTTGAAGATCGAGTAGTCGTAGTAGTCATTTCTCTTTTCAGGCTTTAGAACACGAACAAGCTTGACCTCCATGACATTTGTGGGTTCTTCTACCTCGTCGAACCTCTTGATTTTACCGTCCTCAACCAACCCAACGTAATGAGTTTCGATCCCCTCTTCTTCAAGCT
The DNA here is from genome assembly GCA_015523335.1 of Archaeoglobaceae archaeon. Classification (GTDB taxonomy): domain Archaea; phylum Halobacteriota; class Archaeoglobi; order Archaeoglobales; family Archaeoglobaceae; genus WAKM01. Next base: position 10,368 of record WAKM01000035.1, read on the forward strand.
TTTCGAAGAAGAAAGCGGAGATTAGGCATAAAGATGCTCCCTTTCCTTCTATCTCATCCGGCATCCTCCCGTAATCGAAGACGGAGTATCTGTCCGAAAATACGAACCTTCCCAAACCTAACTCGTTATCCTTCGGTTCTTTGAGGATTGTGAGATCTTTAACACTTCCCATAGTAGCCGGAATATTGGGGAGTCTATAAAACGGTTACTAAGGCTTGAGGAAATTCGAACCCCACTTAGCCAAGCTCTCCAATACTGCTCTCTTTACCGAAATCCAAATTTTTCTTCCAAGCTCGCTTGCGTAGCCGGCGTATTCGTAGTATCTTCCTTTACCAGTCTTTGCGACTATTATCGCATCTGTCGATGTTCCGGTAAAGTTCAGACCGTAATTCAGCAACGCGAAAGACTTTGCTTCAGTGGCCGTGATAATTGCGTTTATCATCGCACTTTCCGGCATATCTCCGTTGACAACTATTATTGTGTTTATAGTTCCTATCTTCTCGTTCGGATTCGTAATTCCAGCTGTAACGAATGCAGTTACGTCTTCAACCTCCACTACGGCAAGTTTGTCCATCGGAACTGCTGTAAGTAGTCCGAAGAACCTTTTGAGTCCGAACTCTTTGGCGATCGATTTCACGTAGCTCTTGGGATCTTCGAGTTCGGTGTCTCTAACGGTGTGGTTAAAGAGATGATCCACCCTTCCCCATCCTCCCAAAACTCCGGAACTTATCGCGAAGAAGTCGCCTTCGACGATCAAGATGTCTCCGACTACCTTCCACTTCATCGTTACCGTTTTATGGTCGAGTCTATAATCTGTTGTGATGTCGATATTCGCATTCGCAGAAATGGAGAACGGAAGGGCTAAGAGGATATACGCATCTACGAGATTCCCATCAAAGCAGAGCGGAAACGTCTTTTTCGATAGCGATCATTCGATAAACTTAAAGTTTGCAGATGAACTGCCGGTTAGAGTGAGGGGATTTTATTCGGTCGTAGCTTTTAGGCCGAGTCACGTTCTTATTTCGAGGGACATATTGGGTGGAAAGCCTCTGTATTACGATCCTAACACTCTGACGTTCTCATCCTTCAAATACTACTTCGAATCCGAACCTTTGGAAGTTAGACCAGGAGAAGTGATAAAGATCGATTACAGCGGGGATGTGAAGGAGAGAAGGACATACGAGTTCGAGGATGTGTTTAAGAAGATGGATGCGAGCTTGGAGGAGCTCATGGAGATAATAGAAGAAAACCTTCTCAGCTTTAATCCCGGTCACGCCTGCATATCCTTTTCTGGCGGACTCGATTCCTCCCTTTTGGCTTCCATCTACGATCTGCAACTCGTAACCGTTACGGCATCGAAAGAAGAGAGGGAGTGGGTTGAAAAAGCCGCTAAGATGCTCGGAAGGGATTTGGAGGTTTACGAGTTCGGGGAGAGGGAGGTAATGGAAGTTCTGCCCAAAGTGGTTTCTGCGATAGAAACTACCGATCCTCTGCAGGTTTCGATAGCCATTCCGATATATCTCTCGCTCAGATTTGCCAAAGAGTTGGGATACAACACCGTAGTTTTCGGACAGGGTGCTGACGAACTTTTCGGAGGATACAGGAAGTATGCGGATATGGATCCGGAAACGCTCGAACGCGAGTTGCTTAATGACGTCAAAAACATCGGGAGGGATAACTTGGTTAGAGATAACAAGGTGGCATACAGCTTGGAGATGAAGATCCTAACTCCATACCTCCAGTGGGACGTAATAAGGGCGGCGATAAGCATTCCCGTCGAATACAAGGTTAGAAGGGTCGATGGAGAGGTTGTTAGGAAGTTCGTTTTGAGGAAGATAGCCGAGAAGTTCATGCCGAAGGAGTTGGCCTTCAGGGAGAAGAAGGCTGTTCAGTATTCCACGAGAACGTCCACCATTCTGAAGAAGATAGCGAAGAGGGGGGGAATGAAGCTTGAGGAGTATCTGAAGAAGCTTGCAGAGGAGAAGCATGAAGAAGCGAAGGAGTTTTGGGGTTAGAGTGGACTGCGTTGTAAACGGAAGGTTCTGCGGTAGATGTTGCCATCAAACGGAGATGCCTTTGACGGAAGAGGACATAGCGACGATAGAGGGCTTGGGATTTAAACGTGAGGATTTCGTTGTCGTAATCGACGGAATTCCGAGGCTTAGGAACGTGAACGGAAGGTGTTACTTTTTGGACGAATCGAACAGATGTAGGATATACGAACATAGACCGGTCGGTTGTAGAATTTATCCCGTCGTTTTGGATGTGGAAACGGGGAAGGCTGTTGTGGACGACATATGCCCCAGAAGAGATTCCGTGAGCAGTAGAGATTTGAGGAGGGCTGGGACTATCCTGAGGAAGCTCGTGAGGAAAATATACTCTCGACGGCCTCAGCAACGATTCTCGCCATCCTCGCCTTGATGAACTCTTTAAACCTTTCCCTATCTACCACCTCAAGTCCTCCCGGTTTTTTCCTAACTATTCCCCTTTCGAGAGCGACCTTCAAATCTTTGGTAGGCGTAGTATTCAGAAACGCTAAGAGTAGGATGTTGTGGAACTTTCGCGGGATTTCGTCGTCTATCTTTGCGTATGCGTATTTGGAAAGGAACTCCGCAATTTCCTTAGATGCTCGGTATTCGTATCCGAAGAACTCGCCGTAGTAGTCGTAAACGGGAACCTTCGAAGTTAAGTCGATCTCAAAGAGCCTTTCGAACAACTCTATCGCTTTATGATAAAATACGGTATAGGACATAACCTTGCAGAGTGCTGTTAGGGGTGTGAACTCCTTCCCGTAGAACATCTTGAGTATGTCGTCAATATCTACACTTGCGAATATCGGCAAAATTGAGTAGTATATCTCGTCCAAGCTTTTGCCAGAAATCTCGAATTTGGCAACTTTCATCTCCCTTAAAACCAAACTTTTCCTTTCAGCGAGTCCGGTGGTGATGACATACAGAACATCCCTTCCGATTTCATCGATGATCTTCTCCATCTCTCTTCTTCTTTCTCTGAGCTTCTCTCTAACTGCAACCTTCGCAACTATGAAACCGTCCCTCGTTAGTGAGGTCATGAATGTCTTGGGAGCGAATATATCCTTCGTGTCCCTTATCGCAAGTCCGCATTCCACGAGTGTCGGATACAACCTCACGAAGGGGATCTTTTCCGTAACCTTGCCGGAGTAGTCTTCTATCACCTCTTCGGCCATGTATAGATAGATTATCGCATCCATAGCCCTTCTGGCGACAGCATCATCCGACAGCTTTTCCCTTAGATGTTCGAAAACGATCCGATATAACTCGTAATCTTTATTTCGCCTCTGCTTTAGCCACTCTTCGAAGGATGGATTGCATTCGATGTTTAAAACTCTACAGAGACCGTTAATATCCGTTACTATAATTTCATCTGATCTATAATCGCAATCATCGCAGATAACTATTCTGACGGAGAAGGGATAACTCATAAGCTTTGAGATTACGTTTTCGGGGTTGCCGATCTCTATTCCGACTGAAAAACCCCTCTTAAATCCGGCAACGTCTATCCAGCCTTCCGGGCATCTGTAATCTTTTTTGACCCTAAAACCGTTGCGTTTGAGAACGAAGGCTAAGTAATCCTTTAGTTCGTCATACATAATCGTCAGATTGGAAACAAATCATATTAATCATTCGGAATCAGAAAGTCGATGTAGTATGTATCGAATTCATCGTAAGCTTTCAGCTTTTTGGCAATGAAGAGAGCCAATATGTGCGCGCAAGGCTTACGTCCTTTTAAACGAAGCTGAAAGTCCTTGCAGGTGCAGAAGAAATCATCGACCAAATACTCCTCCCTACCCACGACCACGAAGAAGTCTCTATACTTCTTCACTCTACGCTCCTTGACGTAGAAGAATGCTTTTTCTCCCCTCTTTCCGTAGCTTAGCAGTAAAGCCTTGTATAATTCGTAGCTTAATCCGTGCTTCAAAGCTTGGACCACGTTATCTTCAATCTTCAGCTTCATCGCTCGAATCTATCTCCGTAAGTCTGACGACCATGTCGATCATCTCAACTCCGTCGAGCCAGTTGATAACGAACCCGTCTTCCGGAATTTCGAGGTTTTCGGGCAACTTCTCCCCCTTCAGGATCTTTGCACCCATCCTTGCGATCGTTTCAAAAGCTCCTCTGAAGTCTCCGCTCTGCTCCTTTTTAACGGCCTCTTTAAGTAGGGCTTCGAAGCTCTTCTTGCTCGACTTACCCTCTATAAACAGCTTGGTTGAGTAAAGAACTGTCTTTATGCTCTCCCTTATGAACTCGAATAGCTCGTTCTTGATCTCATCACCGAAGTCTACGCTAGTGAGAATTAGTTTGCTCATCTCGTCGAGCTCTTGCAACGCCTTCTTCTTCGTAATCTCTCTCTCCTTCATAGCTCTGATTATGTTTAAGCATGCTACGGTGAAATCTTCAACGACCTGATCGAATACGTTTAACGACTCCGATCTTTCAAGATCAACTTCAGTTTCCGCTATTTTGTTGATCCAGTTTCTGAACCTTTCTTCGGTGTAGAATTCCATGCGATAAGCATGATCATGCGAGGATATAACGGTTACGTAACATTTTTAAATCTGGTTAAATTCAATTCTATCGAGGGCCCGTGGCTCAGCATGGATAGAGCGACGGCCTTCTAAGCCGTAGGTCGCGGGTTCAAATCCCGCCGGGTCCGTATAATTTACATTCTTGATTTTGAGTTTTGATATCTAATAAGTCGAAACTGTCAAGAATGAGAAATTTAGAAGAAGAAACGCAGTAGAACAATTCTTTTCTCTGCTTAAAGCAAGAACAAAAAGATAATAGATTCCAAAAGTTCAGTTTAGATCTACCCTAACCTGGCTAAAATCCTTCGCTCTATTGCATAACCTTATAAATTGTTATTATAAAAATATGGCATCTTGGCAACCTCTCTCGACCGATTAATTTTTAGATAACACATAAAAATGCTATAAGATTTCTGAATAAATTTTGAAAAAATTTAAAAACTCTTTGAGAAGTATGCTTTCGTGTTGTGTGCCCACGAGGCCAATAGAAGGGATTGGGTTCCAATGCAGAATAGAATTCTCAAGCTTCATCCGTACTGCAACAAATGTGGTACTGTCAAGAATGTATCGTCGGATAAGGGAAAGAAAATTAGTTACTTTGTAGCTTCTTTATCAAAGTTGAGGAAAATTCTTGAAAAGAGAGGATACAAGGTATCGGATGCTCAGATAAGGTTGATAACAAAAGAGTTAAGTGAAATTGATGGTTTTGAGGATACTTGGTGGATAACGTTCTCAAAACAAAAAGAAATCTTTATTTCAATAGTTAAAAAGTATATTAAAGTCTCAGAGAATGTTATAAAATCCGTACTTTAACTCCGGCCAGCAGAGACCAAGCCAAAAGACGATGAGGGGGCTGGTCGGAGTCAGTTGGTACTATCATCAGAAAAAAAAGTACCTTGCGACGATACGTGGGTATACTTACAAAACGTCGCTAAGAAGCTTAGCTTTTCACAGTAGTTCCGAAAGTTGGCAATTACAAGGGTTATTTTTAGGACAATCTAAAAATTTTGAAATCGGTTGAGATTACTTCAACATACAATTTTATTTGAATTAACTTATACATTAGTTTGGAGGACAAACTTGATTGCCAAAATTACTTTCTTTCGGGACTACTGTTTAGCGGGGTGGATGTCAAACACATATTCCTGCCACTGATTGTCATTTACTCTTTAAGGAAAGGAGATCCAGTAAAGTTTATCCTCCCTTGGTGATATTTGCGGTATTGCCTGATTTTGACTCATTTTTTTGGGTATTCATAGAAATTCCATTAGCGTTTTTCATGCTATTGGTTGAGCGTGTGCTTAGATCTAAAATCGAATATGCTGATGTGGTAACGTTCTTTCTTTTCAGTCGCATACTTTTAGATTTCTTTGCCAGTGGCGTGCTATTCCTGTATCCAATCATTAAGACTGGAGTTGGTGTGGAGTTCCCGCTGAAAGTTGGCTTCGGCAGTAGTGTTATCGTTAAGGATTTCATGCCAAGATTGGTTTTCATAACTCCAGAATCCGTGTACGGTAAAACCTTTGAAGTTGTATCAGGATTTGGAGTTGTCACGGCAATTATATTTGCTTTCATTTGTCTTGTAGACTTAAGGTTTAGAGAGCGTTAATATCTCCCAATGCTATTAAGTTTTGACACAACCCTCTTCAACCCTTCTACAGATTGACGGGGGAGTGGGGAGAACATAACCTCCACGTCCCTCTCATCAAAAAGACCCAGGATCGAAAGAACCAAGAAGTAGATTAGAAATGATATGGTTATTTCCACGAGTGATAGTAATCTTCCGTTAAGATGGATGAGCAAAAACACTGCCGAAAGGGCTGAATAAGCAACGGCTATTTTTAGAACATGCTTTGGGGATGCTTTGAAGTAAAACTTTCTGACATAGTATATTACAAGCAAGGACTGCCGCAACGGTTGATGATGCAACTACGGAGAGTGCTGAGGCTAGCATAGAATCTTCGTTCAAAAATACAACTGCAACCTGGACAATTGAAGCAATGAATAGCGATGCGGCAGGAACTTTCAGCTTTTCAAAGGCAACGAGGTTTGAAGAGATCATGAAGGCGAGAGAGACAAAACCGATACCAATTGAAAGCAACCTTAAAACCCCAGCTCCACCCATGTACTTCTTGCCGAAGAACAAGTTGAGCCAAGTTACTGGATCCACTGCCATCGACACACAGATAGGAAATACAAGAAGTATGATGTATTTTATCGACTGAAATGCATATTCTTCCCTTTTATCGTTAGGTGAGGAAACGTAAGGAAATAAAACTGTTATTAGAGCTGCAGTGATAAAGAAGGGGGCCCTTGCTATCGTAAGCGCTGCGTTGTAATCTCCAGCGAGAACGTCGCTACCGCTGAACCACCTCATGAAAATTATGCTGGAGTTGATTATGAACGTGATTACAAGGAATATTATCGAAACGTAAAATGTTTTGGGGAACATATCCCTAACAAAACCCTTCGATGGTGGTAGTTTTATTTTGGTTGCTTGATAAGCCAGATAAACCAAAACTGTTGCAGTAGAAATCAGTAAGCCAGCGATACCTCCAACGGCCCCCATGCCTAACACAACGAGAATAACTGCAAAGAAAAGCTTCAGAAAGGACATCATGATGTTTGCACTGGCAAGTTGTTGAAACTTCTTCATGGCTCTAAGGAGAGAAACATAGGAATTATTGAATGCTGTGAGGATAAGAGCCATTACGATAAGTGCGTTCAGGACGAAATAAGTTTCAGACTTATGCGAGTAGTACAAGATTAATACAGAAGCTATGAGAGCTAGGACGAAGTTTCCAGTAATCGTCGTTCTGAAAACTCTTGACACATCTTCCATCCTTGATGCGGAAGACATCCTCCTTGTTCCACTCCACGAGAACGTGTTCTGTGTGAGCACTGAAGCTATGAAAAATATTGAGAGCGCGACGCCGAGGATACCAAACTCTCTTTTCGGTAGTAATACACCCATCATAACTTGATAAAGATAGTTGAAAATGCTGGATACGATAAGGGCTGAAATTATAATATAGCTGTACTTTGCTATTTCCCTCTCCACAGCATTGCGGACATAGTGGTAATTTATAACATTTTGCTTTCAAGCTAAATAGTGGCTTATATTTTATATGTAATAATTAGTGTAGTAGTATATTCATAGGGTACACAACGGTAAGGATATCAGTAAGAGGCTTGAAATTCTATCTAAAAAGTTAAGGGTGAGTTTAACATACACATTAAGGTTTGCGATTGAAGTTGCCGAGAAGGAGTTGGATAAGTTTAGTGGGGATTTAGATAAAGTCTTGGCAACACTCAGAAACGCAAAAGATATTGGAGAGACGAATGCAGAGAATGTATTTGTATGGCGGCGCTGATTGATATTGGCATATTTTTCGGATTCTACAGTTTAAAGGCTATCCCATGTATTCAGTAGCGATCATAGTTCATACAGTAGGAGTTGCGAACAGTTTCTAAAAATCATGCAAGACTTAACAAACTTTATCATATTTCAGGAATCTAAGAGCTAGAGCCAGAGCAGATCCAGAATGAATGTCGAGACCAAATTCTTTAGCCAACTCCCTACCCTTAGAACTACTGTATGCTGGATTGATCAAATAATCCCGACAAAATAGGATATCTTACTAAGAGTGTGACAATGATTTGAAATAATTACCTTGAACATCTTGAAAGGTATCTCAACAAGCTAAGACAAAAATCATAAATATGTCGCACTATACTGGGACAATATGGATGTACTCGAAGAAGTTATAGTTGAGTTCCACAAACTTGGCTTGCCAGAGGTAAAGAAGAGGGAGCTTGAATTACCAACCAATGTCAACAAGGCGATAACTGTGATCGGACTTAGAAGAGTTGGTAAAACTTACCTTCTCTATCAGACAATGCAGGAATTACTGAAAAGTTTAAAGCTTGAAAACATCTTTTACGTAAACTTTGAGGACAACCGTCTGGAAGGAATAAGTTCAAAGGATCTTTCGAGGATAGTTGAACTCTACAAAAAATACAATCCAGAATCGAAAACCATGTATCTGTTCTTCGATGAAATTCAGAACGTCGCTGGTTGGGAAAAGTTCGTCAGAAGGTTGCTTGAGAGAAGAGAAGTTAGGATTTTTATAACCGGCTCGTCGTCGAAGCTTTTGAGTAAAGAGATAGCAACTTCGCTGAGGGGAAGAAGTTTAAGCTTCAAATTGTTTCCGCTGTCGTTCAGGGAGTTTTTAGCATTTAAGGGCTTTGAAGCCAAGGAACCATTCATAGAAGATGAAAGAGGTCGAATAGAAAGGTATCTTGAAGAATACTTGCAGTTCGGCGGTTTTCCAGAGATCGTGAACTACGATGTTCATCTGAAGCTGAGAACACTGCAAGAGTATCTCGACATGGTGGTTTACAAGGATCTCGTGGAGAGATACGGTATTGAGAAGATTTCGATCATGAAAGCCCTTATAAGGCTTGTAGTGAAAAATTTCTCGAGGAGAGTTTCGATAAGAAGCCTCTACAACTCTTTATCCTCTGGAATGACATTGAGCAGGAATACTGTTTACGAATACTTCTCGTATCTTGAAGATGTGGGTTTCGTTTTACCCGTAAGAAAGTTCAGTTTCAGCGAGAAGGAATCGATGAGAAGTATTGCCAAGCTTTATTTAGTTGATAACGGCTTTCCAACGATCTACGGTTTAAAAGATTTGGGACAAAGAATGGAGAACGTAGTTGCAATTGAACTTTTGAGGAGGAAACATTACTTCAATCCACTTCTAAACGTGTACTACTGGCACGATAGACTGCAGAGAGAGGTCGATTTCGTCGTTACAGAGGGTTTAAAAGTGAAGGAGCTGATTCAGGTATGTTACGACGTCGACGATCTCAATACAAAGAGGAGAGAGGTCAATTCTCTGCTAAAAGCGTCCAAAGATGTTGGATGTAGCAACCTATACGTTATCACGTGGGATTACGAGGGTGTCGAAGGGGTGGAGGGAAAGAAAGTGAAATTCATCCCTTTCTGGAAATGGCTTCTTAAACCCATTAAAGCATCTTGAGTTTCGGTGACCGTAAGATGCACATGTTTTTAGTAAAGATTTCTAATTGCTGTTACGAGGTTAGGTTATGAAGCAAATAACGTTAGAAGTTCCGGAGCACATCGACGAAAAACTTGCCAAACTTATCTTTGAGCTGGGATTAGCAATCATAGAAAGATTTTCACAAAAAGGCGGAAATACTTGCGTATTTTGAGGCGAGAGGATGGCATATTTAGTGGATGCTGATATCTTATATAGGTGGCTACATGTTTTAGAACACTTCATTTAAATGCAAAACAAGTTTACGTTCTAACCGAAAGATAGAAAAACATCTCAGCAGTAGGTAAAAGAATGAGTTACGTAATGGTAAAAAAAGCTAAGATTTCCCGTGATTGTTGAGGTTGACGGGGATGGATATTACATAGTTAGTTGCCCTCTTTTCGAGGGTTGTCACACCTACGGAAAACGATAGAAGAAGCTTTAGAAGACATCAAGGAAGTTATTGAGATGTGTTTAGAAGATTCTGAAGTGTGAGGTTTAAATGATCAAATTTACTAAGCATGCAGAGGAAAAGCTTAGGGAAAGGAAAATAACAAAGGACGAAGTAATAGACGCTATAACGAATCCTGACGAGGTTTTATTCGATACTGTGAGAGGTAATTTAGTTGCATTGCGTAAAATAAACGATTACTACTTAATTGTGATCTATACGCCAACAAAACCGATAAAAGTTGTATCCGCTTTGATAACATCTAAGTTAATTATTGTTGAGAACAGAGTTAGAAGAGGTAGGTGGGTGAGATTATGAAGGTTAGATACGATCCCGAGACAGATATCCTTTACATACTTATTAAAGAGGGAAAGGTTAGGGATACAGAAGAAATAGACGAAGATCTATTCGTCGAATATGATGAGAAAGGTAGTATCGTGGGTATTGAGATTTGGCAAGCTGGCAAATACGTCATCTCTGAAATATTAAAGTTCTTGGAATCCGCTAAGAAAGTAGAAGTTTAAACACCGTCATACATGAACTAATCAATTCAGTACATACAAAAACTGAATGATTGCCAAAAATTTTGGGATTTGGGTGTTCATACTGCCCACACTTTGCATTGAAATTCATATTTCCATGAAAATTGATAGTGCCTACAACAACTAAAAAGTGATCTGGCATGAAAGTCGAAATTTCACTATAGCCTTCCTGTTAGGTGATAACACCATAAAAGTTATTTCAGCGTTTTTGACATTATATAATTGATATTGAAAGGGGAATTAAGTGAGGGTTAATATGAAAGTTAAATACGACCCTGAAGCTGACATAATTCGAGTTGGAGATGAAGATGTGAAGATCTCTAAGCGAATTTGAACAGAAAAGTGAGATTGTCAGTATTGAAATCTGGCAAACAAGAAAGCACGTAATATATGAAATCTTAAGATTCTTTGAAAAAGCTAAGAAAATTGAGGTTTTGAATGAAAGGTTATAGTCATTTTACGAACGTTGAAATAGCTAAGAGTTCAAGAATATATGAGTTAGATTGTAAAAAAACTCTGGATATTGATTAATGCTAAGTTGGAAACAAATAACTCTCTAACTTTATAAATTTTGGGTGGAGGTTATACAGTGAAGATATCGGTTATCGTTCCGACATACAACGAAGCTGAAAATATAAAAAATTGATACCCCTACTGCACTCTGTTCTGAAAGATTATCGCCACGTTCAGATTACCGTGTAAGGAGAGCATCAAGATCGATTTAAGCGATTACATCGAAGATATTACCGCACACGAAATTATGATGTCCTACATTTCGGGCGTTCCGAAGCTGATTAAAAACGGGCGTTTTGCTTATTACGTCCTTGAAGACGTTGAGATAAGAACATATCGCCCGAAGACAGACGTCGCAAAAGAATTACTCGAAAATTACGAACCGCTCGATCTTATCGCTTACGCTCTCGGATATAAGCCGACGCCCGAAGTAAAGGCGTTGATATTGCCGAGAATTTTACCGTTATTCACAACGAACGAGGATTCGAGCGGGACGCACGTTTTATCGTTGACGTCGCCCGGACTCGGGAAATCGGAATGTGCAAAGATTTTAAGCGAACTATCGCAAGCGTATTTCTCACCGTTCTTTCCCGCAACGACGAAGTTAATCGGAGACGCCCGATCTAACACTTACGGTTTAGCGTATTAGCGTATCACTACAACACGATTTACGTCGATGAATTTTTACACGGTGAATCGGCGAACAATCTAAGAGAGAACTACAATGCTATTCTGACGGGAATGGAAAACGGAAAGTGGTCAAGGGAACGAGGTCAAATCGATTACGAAAGAACAGTCTCATTCGCTTTGTTCGGTAATATCAAGGACGAATCCCTTAACAACTACAAAATCTCATCGTATTCGTCTAATCACCGCGAGATCGTCGAAGGAATCCTTAGAGATAAGCTTAAGCTGGAAATGATTGACGCATTCATGCAACGATTAACTTATGTCGAGTATCTAATCGTCAAGGATTACCAGATAATGCAAGATCTCAATCGAGACGAGGACGGTAACGTCTTATAACTCGATCCGGCGGTATCGAGAGGTATTATTAAAGTGATCGCTGAACGTGTCTTAAAAGCCGAACGCATTAAGAAGAATCCACGAAATAGATACGAGCGTCATGTAAACAGATTATACGCAATTCTCAAAGCGTTAAACATTGAACTCGACGAGAACACGATCGAGGATCTCGTTCACGGTGACGTAACGTTTTGGGATTTAAGAAAGGAATTGTTCAGGAAAAATAACGACGAAAAATCGAAGGCGATCGTTGAGATTGCTAAAGACGAAAGCGTCGAGACCGAACGAGTCGAAGAAAAAGAAGACGTCAGCGACGTTAAAGACATTGACTTTTCGATGGAATCAGCTTTAGGCATTAAACGGGAGACTTTCGAGGATTTTTTAACAATTCTTCCGACGTCGAGGCTTCAGACGTTGAGGTAATACCCGTCAAAGGCGGTTTCATTGAATACAAAGTCGAGATTCCCGGCGACGCCCAAAAAGACGTTAAAAGAAACGTGGAATATGTGATCGTTGAGATCACCGAAGACTTAGGAGAATATAACGAAATCGTCGGAATTGACGGGAAAACTTACAAACTCGAAAAAGGAAAGCGTGTATCTCTTCCGTATGAGAACGCCAAGATTCTTGTCAAGCATAACGTCGCTAAAGCGATACATCCGCCCGATTTCATCATCGAAGCTGAAGCGTTGAAAAAATACGTTGCCGTTTGGGATATCGATTGTCCTCACGTCGGTTCGTTCTGTAACGGTAAGCGGTATTGTAAATATAAGCGTGATTGGGTAAAAAAAGACGAATGTGATTCGTGTAATTTGTCCGTTTCCGAATCTGAACGTTTTAAAGTCGTGGGGGAGGTGATGGTGTAATGAGCAATCTTATTGAGAAAATAGAACAAAAGTTAAAACCGACGTTTGAGCGGAAAATCGAAGGTCTTACAGATCATGATCTAAAAATAATAGGACAGAGACTTAAACATTTAGACTATCTCTTTACTAAAGCAGAAAACGAAGCTGACATGCATTACTACTTGACGCAAATGATTGCAATAGCGAACGAGATCGGTATTGACATCGTTAAACCGGAGGACGTAGATTTAGCATATATACCACGAGATGAGTATTCAAATCTGTATCTTTAGCAAGTTGCAACATGGTTAGCTCGATTACGTGCTAAGGTGATCGTAGAATGCGTGAAACGTGGAATCATTGAAGAATTCGATGAGATACCGGTCAGCATGGAGTTAGAGCGTGAAAAAGAAGAACGTAAAGACGCAAAGGTGAGATTATGACTTTCTTTTTAACCCGTTTAGTTCAACAAGCTTACGAGAGGGAAGGGTTCATTTCAGCGTTGATCTTCGGATCGCAGGGAATCGGTAAAACATCCATCATACGCTTTGCACGTTGCACGTCAAGTTTACGGAGATTGGCGCAAAGCGTTAAATCATCTTTTCTTTAACCCTAAAGAAGCGATCGAGTATCTCGATAAAGCGTTAGATCGTAGCGAACGAATACCGTTAATAATCATGGATGACGCGGGATTGTGGTTAGGGAAATCGCAATGGTGGAAGCGTGAGAAAGTAGAATTCGCTGAGTTCTTCGATATCATTCGAACGGTTTGTTCGTCGATAATATTCACTACGCCGTCGGATAACCTTATGTCCCGTATAAGCCACGAGATAATGTTACGCATAAAAATATCCGCGATCGATTCCGATCTCTACGCTCATTTAAAGCGTCAGGGATACAACGTTGACGTAGATAAGTATAGAGTCGCAAAGATTTACCGTTTCAGTCTATCTCCTCTATTTCAACCGATAATCAAGAAACAAGCTTACGATATTTATCCGTTACACTATCCCGACGATGTGAAACGAGAATACGATAAAAAACGATTGGACGCCGTTAGACACAAACTCACGAAGGTTAAACAATCGTTAAAATCAGACGTTACGATAAAAATCGAGAAGTCGGATATCGACGCTAAAATCGTAGAGTTATTAAATCAAGGATATACGAAAAAGGAGATTGCTCGAATACTCGGAATAAGTCGGGCAACGGTTTACAATCGTCTTAAACGTATGTCTAAAGTGTCCAATTAGACACATACATAGTTTATTGATTAAATAGTCAGAACATCGATTTTTTAATCTCTTTTCCCTTTTCGCTTTTCCACGATTAAACGAACGAGATCGTTTATTTCCACGATTCGATCGTTCTTAACCGATATTTCCACGCTACTATTAGTAACGTTACGTATCTAAAAACGTATTAGATACGTTCTTTCGTGTCTAACGTTAATATAATCCGAGTAAATAATTTATCCTATCATTTGGAGTTGTCAAGATAATTTACGTATGGAGTTATAGGTGAGGCAGAAACTATTGAGCCAAGAGAGTGTTGTGTGTGTATTGTAGTATTGTGGGGGAAGTGGTTGTAGAATGCTTTAGTACGTTTTTTGAGGGTGGAGAAGAAGGATTCGACA
>WAKM01000036.1 GCA_015523335.1 Archaeoglobaceae archaeon
ACGTGTATGTAGTTCTGTATTCCGAAGGTTACTATTACAAGTTCAAACGGAGAGCAAACTATCTGATGTTTAAAGATCCGGAAATGGCGATGGTTCTTGATCGAATAAAGTTCATAAAAATAGGACTTGACGATGATTGTGATTTCGGGAATCTATTTGGCTTTATAAAGCAGGGTGATCCGGAGAGGGAGTTTGAGGGGCTTAGGAACTTTTTAGTGAAGATCAAGCCGGACAGCGTTTTAATTTTGGACTGCGATTTTATGTATCTAATCGCCGGGCTCTCCGACGGAAATGCCCTGAAGAGATTGATCGACCTCTACAGTCTAATGCCGGACGGGATAACGTTGTTCGGATTCAAGAATCTGAACGCACAGAACATGGATACCATCATTACCGATCTCTACGACGTTCTTATTACGATTCAGAGGGACGAAAGCACTCTCGACAACACCACGTTCAGATTCGACATAGAATGTCAACTTAGCGATATCTGTCAGAAGTTCGGAAGGTTTAGGGTTGAGAGCGGTGGTAAACTGGTGTCTCTGCGATAGCTTTAATGAAAACACTTGATGTGGACATCAGTTAGTCTTTTTATACACGGCTCGATTAGTTGATTCAATGCTCTCAATAGCGATTCCGTCTTCAGCATTAATCAACGAGAACGATCCTAAGATCAAGACGTTCAAAGTCGGAATGATTGCAAGGGCTTGTGCAATCTTCAGAGTCGATAAAATCCTTATCTATCGCGATCCAAAGCTTGATGAGTCTGACTTCATCAAAGATATCCTAGAATACATGGAGACTCCTCAGTATCTGCGTAAGTATCTCGTTCCAATAAAGCCTTCTTTGCGGTATGCTGGTGTTCTTCCGCCTTTGCGCATTCCTTCCCATAAGCCGAAACATTTAAAAGTCGGTGAAATTAGAGAAGGGGTCGTTAGACGGGTTGCTCCTGACGGCACGTGCTGGGTGGATGTAGGTGTTGACGCCCTGGCGCTCCTCAAAAGCAGAAGGCGACTTAAGAGGGGCGCCCGCGTGACCGTCAGGGTCTGTTCGAAGAAGCCGTTGGTAGTTGAAGAAGCTGAACCGGATGAGTATTGGGGATATAAAGTTAAGACAGTCGAGCTTAAAGATCTGCTCAAAAGAAATAACGTAGTCGTCACATCGCGTAAGTGCGAAGTGGTAAGCCTGAATGATCTGAGGCAAACGTTGAAAAGACCTATAACACTAATATTCGGAAGCCCCGAGGAGGGGGTATTTGAGATAGCCGAAAGGCTTGGTATAAGGCTTGATGCTAAATGTTGGAATACCATCCCCGTGCAGGGTGTTGAGACCGTGAGATTGGAAGAGGCGGTATTGGCTACGTTAGCGATAGTGAACTGGGTGAGGTGGTTGGATGAAGTATAGCAGACCAAGAAGAGGATCTTTAGCGTTCAGTCCGAGAAAGAGAGCCAGCAGTATCGTTCCGCGCATTAGATCGTGGCCCGACTACGATGGAGAGCCTAAGCTGTTGGGTTTCGCCGGCTACAAGGCTGGAATGACCCACGTTATCATGATAGACGACAGGAAGAACTCGCCGACTTACGGAGAAGAAATAGTTGTGCCAGTTACAGTGATCGAATGCCCGCCGTTGAAGGTTATGGGCATCAGGGTTTACAAGAACACCCCCTACGGCTTGCAGATAGCTGGTGAGGTTTGGACGAACGAACTCGACGAATATTTAGGCAGAAGGCTCAACTTGCCGAAGAAGACGCCGGATGTAGATAAGCTGAGGGAGATCGAGGATATAGCTGAAGTTAGGGTTATCACATACACCCAGCCTTACAAGATCACCGGAGTTCCGAAGAAGGTGCCTGACGTAATGGAGCAGAAGGTTGGAGGCTCAGACATCAACGCGGTGCTCGATTACGCAATAGCGAAGCTTGGAAAGGAGGTAAGGATATCGGAGGTCTTCCAAGAGGGCGCACTGATAGATGTTATCGCAATAACGAAAGGTAAGGGATTCCAGGGGCCGGTGAAGAGATGGGGAGTCATCACTTTGGATGCAAAGCATGCGAGGAGCTCCAAGCACAGAAGAGTGGGAACCCTCGGCCCATGGACTCCGCACAGAGTGAGATGGACTGTTCCGCAAGCCGGACAGATGGGATTCCACCAGAGAACCGAATACAACAAGAGAATCATCAAGATCGGCGAGAACGGAGAGGAGGTAACACCAAAGGGCGGATTCGTTCATTATGGATTGATTAGAAGTGATTACGTGCTCGTAAGCGGTAGCGTTCCCGGCCCGGTTAAGAGGCTCATAAGGATGAGAGACGCGATCAGACCACCTCAGAAGGTAGCTTATGAGGGAATCAATGTCCTCTACATCAGCACATCCTCAAAGCAGGGTAGGTGATCATGATGATCGCTAAGGTTTTGAGTTTGAAGGGTGAAGTGGTGGAGGAGATAGAGCTTCCGGAAGTTTTCGAGGAGGAATTCCGTCCGGACATAATCAAGAGAGCAGTTCTTGCAATTCAAAGCCACAGAAGACAACCTTACGGGCCGAATCCGTTGGCTGGACTCGATTACGCATGGGAGAACTGGGGTCCGGGTTACGGATATGCCAGAGTGCCGAGATGGAAGATAGGGAGCAGAGCCGTTGTCGTTCCACAAGCCGTTGGCGGAAGGAAGGCTCACCCGCCCAAGCCACAGAAGAAGTGGGCGGAGAAGATAAACAAGAAGGAGATGCGCAAAGCTTTGCGTTCAGCCATAGCGGCTACGGCCAATCCTGAGCTCGTCAAAGCGAGAAACCACGTATTCGAAGGAGAACTGCCGAAGATAGTCGTCGACGATCTGCAGTCCTTAAAGAAGACGAAGGAGGTCGTCGAAGTATTCAAAGCCATAGGTGTTTATGCAGACGTTGAGAGATCCGCCGACACCAAGAGGGTTAGGGCCGGCAAGGGTAAGAGGAGGGGCAGGAGGTACGTGCAAAAGAAGAGCGTGCTCTTAGTGGTAGGCAAAGATGAAGGAGTCATGAAAGCGGCGAAGAACCTGCCCGGCGTGGATGTTGTTTTAGCCAAAGATCTGAACGTCGAGTTGCTCGCTCCCGGTTGTCATGCCGGAAGATTGACCGTTTGGACTAAATCGGCTATAGAGCATCTGAGGGGATGGTTATGCTGATCAAATGTTTTCTGGTTACGGAAAAAGCCGTAAGCTTGCTTGAAAAGAATGTATTGACGGCTATAGTCGATATAAGGGCTAAAAAGCCGGACATAAAGAGGGAGATCGAGAGGTTGTTTAACGTTGAGGTTGAGAAGGTAAATACGCTGATAACGCCGAAAGGGGAGAAGAAAGCCTACATAAAGCTTAAGCCGGAGTATTCAGCTGAGGAAATACTTTCGAAGTTGGGTGTGTTCTGAGGTGGTGTGAATGGGTAAGCGTATCATTTCCCAAAACCGTGGAAGGGGGACTCCCACTTACAGAGCTCCGTCTCACAAGTATAAGGCTGAGATAAAGCATCTAAGGTTTAAGCCCGGCGAAACGATCAAAGTCGAAGTTATTGACATCGAGCACGATCCCGCAAGAAACGGTCCGGTGGCGTTGGTGAAGCTTCCCGACGGCGGAACTACATACGTCCTCGCCACCGAAGGCTTAGGTGTTGGAGATGTCATCGAGGCTGGAGAAAACGTCGAGATCAAGCCCGGAAACACAACCTATCTTAAGAACATTCCCGAAGGAACTCCGATATGCAACATCGAGAACCAGCCGGGGGATGGCGGTAAGTTTGCGAGAGCCAGCGGAACTTATGCGATACTCGTCGCGCACGAAGAGGACAGAGTTTTGGTTCAGCTTCCTTCCGGTAAGCTCAAGTGGCTCGATCCGAAGTGCAGAGCTACGATAGGTGTGGTTGCCGGAGGGGGGAGAACTGATAAGCCGTTCGTAAAAGCCGGTAAGAAGTTCCACAAGATGAAGAGCAAAGCCGCGAAGTGGCCGCGTGTAAGGGGAGTTGCGATGAACGCAGTGGATCACCCGTTCGGTGGAGGTAAACACCAGCACGTCGGAAGGCCTAAGACCGTCAGCAGGAACGCTCCTCCAGGCAGGAAGGTTGGAAGCATCGCCGCGAGGAGAACCGGTATCAGGAAGTAACTTTATATATTTATTCGTCTCATGCTAACGGTTTAGGAGGTGGTGTGTATGGCGCTGAAGAGTAAGATAACCCGCCCGAAGGAGTTCAGGTATCGTGGTTACACGTTGGAAGAGTTGCAGAAGATGAGTTTGGAGCAGATAGCGGAGCTTTTGCCGGCAAGGGAGAGGAGGAAGATAAAAAGGGGGTTTACTGAGCAGGAGCTGAAGCTTCTCAGAAAGCTGAGGAAGAAGGGCTGGGCGAGAACGCACTGCAGGGATATGGTAGTTCTGCCGGAGATGGTCGGTAAGACGATCTACATCCACAACGGCAAGGAGTTCGTTAAAGTTGAGATAAAGCCCGAAATGATAGGACACCGCCTCGGCGAGTTCGCTCTAACGAGAAGATTCGAAAAGCACTCCGGTCCGGGTGTCGGAGCTACGAGGAGCAGTAAGTTCGTTCCGCTGAAGTAGAGGTGGTCTAATGGCTCGCATAAAGTATTCCTATCAGCCAGCTGATGAGACGAAAGCCGCAAAGGCTATGGGCTACGAGATGCCGATAAGCTTCAAGCACGCGGTAGAGATCTGCAGGGAACTCAGGGGAAAGAAGATCGAGGAGGCTAAGAAGATCTTGGAGGACGTTATAGCTCTGAAGAAACCGATCCCGTTCAAGAGGTATAAGAAGAAGGTAGCTCACAAGCACGGGCTTCACAAATGGTATGCGGGAAGGTATCCGCAGAAAGCGGCTAAGTTCATTCTGAAGGTTCTGAAGAATCTGGAAGCTAACGCCGAATACAAGGGGCTCGACGTCGATAAGCTCGTGATAGTTCACGCTCAGGCTAAGAAGGGAAGGGTGATCAAGAAGTATATGCCCCGTGCCTTCGGAAGGGCTACGCCTAAATTCCAGCAACTTACGACGGTGGAATTCGTAGCCGAAGTTAGGGGTGAGTAGCATGGCTGTGGAGAGGAAGTTCATAAAGGATAGGATAACTAAGCTTCAGGTTAAAGAGTGGCTCAAAGAAGAAGTGAGAAACGCCGGATTCGGAGGAGTCGACATCTTGAGAACGCCTTTGGGCACCCAAGTAAGCTTGTTCGTCGAAAGACCTGGGTTAGTGATAGGGAAGGGCGGAAGAAGGATAAGGATGCTTCAGGAGAAGCTCAAGGAGTTCGGCTTGGACAATCCGCAGATAAGTGTTGACGAGGTGGAGAAGCCGGAATTCAACGCCCAGCTGATGGCAACACTTCTCGCAAGGGCGCTTGAGAGGGGTTGGTATTTCAGAAGAGCCGGTTACAGATTCCTCTACAGAATTATGGAAGCTGGTGCTAAGGGATGTGAGATAGAGATCAGCGGTAAGCTGACGAGTGAAAGAGCTAGGACTGAGAAGTTCGTAGCGGGAACGATGATACACACGGGCGATCCGGCTTACGAATTGGTTAGAAAGGGATTCGACATAGCCATCAAGAAGTTGGGCGTTTACGGCGTAAGCGTTCGAATAATCCCGCCTGACGTCGAACTTCCTGACGAGTTCAGGGTGAAGGAGGTCGGCAAGGAGGAACTCGAAGCTCTGAAAGCCCAGATCTTGGGCGAAGCTTCAGCAGAGCAGGTTGAAGCTGAACAGACTGAAAGTAAGGAGGGTGAAGGACAATGAAGATGGACGAAATCAGAAAGATGAGCAGGGAGGAGAAGCTGAAGAAGTTGAGGGAGCTCGAATTGGAACTCGTCAGACTCAGAACTATGGTCAGATCTGGAGGCTCTTTGGAGAATCCCATGGCTATAAGGAATGTAAGGAAGGACATAGCGAGGATAAAGACGGCTTTGAGGGAGGAAGGGTATAAGGTATGAGACCAGAATTTATTTTAGCTCACGAGTGGATCGGATTGGAGGTTGAGGTTGTCGATTCTCCTAATCCTTCCGAGATCGGAATTAAAGGTATCGTGGTCGACGAAACCATGAATACCCTCAAGATCAAGACGGAAAAAGGTTTAAAAATCGTGGTTAAGAAAGGTAGAACCTTCAGGGTTAAATTCGGGGGAAAGGTGTTGAGGGTAAAAGGTGACCTGATAGCGTTCAGACCGGAGGATAGGATCAAGAAGGGAATACTCATGTTAAAAAGGGCGAAGGGTGTTAGGTTATGGTGAAGGATATCGGTATAGACGTCAAACCGCCTGAAAGGGAATGCGACGATAAGAATTGTCCGTTCCACGGGGATTTAAGGGTTAGGGGTCAGATTCTAACCGGAAAAGTCGTCAAAACTTACGAGAAGACTGCAGTGGTTGAAAGGGAGCTGATAAGATACGTTAAAAAATACGAGAGGTATCTGAAGAGGAGGTCGAAGATCCACGCACACAATCCGCCTTGCATAAACGCCAAGCCGGGGGATATAGTGACGATTGCGGAATGCAGACCCATCAGCAAGACGAAGAGCTTTGTTATAGTGGAGGTGGTTAAGCGTGAAGGCGATCAGGGCTGAAGTTCCGAGGTGCTTGCCTACTGGAGCGAGGTTGGTCTGTGCCGACAACACCGGTGCGAGAGAGCTTGAGATCATCGCCGTTAAGGGTTACAAGGGAGTTAGGAGGAGATATCCAGCCGCTGGAGTCGGAGACATCGTAGTCGTGACCGTGAAGAAGGGGACTCCGGATATAAGAAAGCAGGTTCACTACGCCGTTATAATCAGGCAGAGAAAGGAGTATAGAAGACCGGATGGAACCCGCGTTAAGTTTGAAGACAATGCCGCTGTAATCACCGACGATAAGGGAAATCCGAAGGGGTCTGAGATAAGAGGGCCGGTGGCGAGGGAGGCTGCGGAGAGGTTTCCCAAGATAGGTTCGATAGCTTCGATAATAGTGTGAGGTGGTTGTATGGCGATCCCCAAATCAAAACAGCCGAGGAAGTGGAGGAGATGGTTGTTCAAGACTTCGAAGCTCCACGAGAGACATAGGTTGCTCCATGCGACTCTATCCAAGGAGCTCAGGAAGAAATACGGAAAGAGGGCGATTAGAGTCAGGAAGGGCGACAAGGTTAGGATAATGCGCGGTGAATTCAAAGGCCATGAAGGCAAGGTTGTCGAAGTGGATATGAAGAAGCTCAGGATTTACGTTGACGGTGTAACCCAAACAAAAGCGGACGGAACGGAAGTTTACATCCCTATTCACCCTTCAAACGTCATGATCATCGAGTTGGGAGAGGTTGATGAGGTTAGGAAGAAGATGTTGGAGAGGAAGTGATGCCCATGCACCAGAAGAGGTTGTCCGCTCCGAAAACGTATAAGATTCCGAGGAAGAGCGGCGGAAGGTGGGTGGTTAAGCCTTCGCCCGGGCCTCACAACAAGTATGCCATTCCTTTGCTCATAATAGTGAGGGACTACCTCCAGCTTGCAGATACTGCAAGAGAGGCGAGGAGGATAATAGCTGCCGGCGAGATACTCGTCGATGGAGTTCCGAGGAAGGACTACAAATTCCCCGTTGGTTTGTTCGACGTAATCAAGATTCCCAAGCTCGACAAGAGCTACAGGATTGTATTCGATGAAAAAGGAAGATATGTGCCGATAGAGATCGAGGACGACAACGTCAAGCTATACAAAATAGTTAACAAGACCATGGTTAGAGGCGGCAAGATCCAGTTGAATCTGTTCGACGGAGCGAACATCCTTGCAGGAAACGAATACAAGACGAAGGACAGCATTCTGATGACGATTCCAGAGAAGAAGATAATCGATCACCTCAAGTTCGAGATCGGAGCTTTGGTGATGGTTACCGGCGGCGGTCATGCCGGTGAGATCGGTAGAATAAAGGACTACAAGATCGTAAGAAGTTCGGCACCAAACCTTGTCACCGTTGAATCTGAAAAGGGAGAGTTCACGACGATTGAGGATTACGTATTCGTAATCGGTAAGAAGGACTCCGACAAACCGGTGATAGATCTGGGGGTGTAAAGGATGCAGGCTGTAGCAGTCGAGAAAACCGAGACTAAGGAGAAGAAAAAGAAAGGGGAGAACCCAATGAGGGAGATCCTCATTGACAAGGTTGTCATAAACATCGGAGTCGGAGAAAGCGGAGAGAGGCACAAGAGGGCTATGAAGTTACTCGAACAGCTTACCGGACAGAAGCCGGCGATAACCTACGCAACCCAGACGATCAAGAACTTCGGAATTAGAAGAGGTGAAGCCATAGGTGTCAAGGTTACCCTTAGAGGAGAGAAGGCTATGAGGTTCCTCATGGATGCTCTGAAGGTCAAAGAGTTCAAACTTAGTGCAAGATCGATAAACGACGGAAACTTCTCCTTCGGCATTGCCGAGCACATTGATCTGCCGGGAGTGGATTACGATCCTGACATCGGTATCTTCGGAATGGATATCTGCGTAGTATTGAAGAGAAGGGGTTACAGGGTTGCTAGGAGAAGAAGGTGCAGGAGCAAGGTTGGAAAGAGGCACAGGATAACGAAAGAAGAAACGATCGAGTGGCTTAGGAGTTTGGGCGTGGAGGTGATATGATGGAGAAGGAACAGAAGAAGAAGTTCGGCAGAGGGGCGAACAGGTGTAGGAGATGCGGAAGGAAGAGAGGCTTGATCAGAAAATACGGGTTGTATCTCTGCAGGCAGTGCTTTAGAGAGGTTGCTTCGGAATTGGGATTTAAGAAGCTCTGGTGAGGTGATAGCATGTCAGTAGATCCCCTGTCGGATGCGATGTCCGCTATAAAGAACGCCGAAAGAGTTGGAAAAGATAAGTGCGAGGTTAAGCCCGCTTCGAAGCTCATAGGTAACGTTCTCAAGGTTATGAAGGAGCACGGATACATAAAGGGCTTCGAATACGTCGAAAATCACAGAGGTGGAAAGTTCATCGTGGAGCTCTGCGGAAGGATAAACGACTGCGGAGCTATTAGACCGAGGTTCTCTGTGAAGAGAACGGAATATGAGAAGTTCGAAAAGAGGTATCTCCCGGCGAGAGATTTCGGCATATTGATCGTATCCACGACCAAAGGCGTGATGTCGCAAAAAGAAGCCAGAGAGCTCGGTTTGGGTGGTGTTCTACTTGCTTACGTCTACTGAGGTGATGGTCATGATAGAAAGGGTCGTTCCGGTTCCAGAGAACGTGGAAGTAACAGTTGAAGGTGATACGGCAAAGGGTTACACGATCACGGCAAAAGGTCCTTTGGGTGAGAACTCTAGATTTCTGAAGTTCAGAGGGGTTTACATCGAAAAAACCAATGGTGTTATCAGGATTTACGCAAAGGAGGACAGAAGGAGACTTAAGGCTATGGTCGGAACCTTCTGGGCTCACATAAGAAACCTCATAAAGGGTGTTACCGAAGGTTTTGAGTATAAGCTCAAAGTTGTTTACGCTCACTTCCCGATAAAGGTCAGGGTTGAAGGTGACGAGGTTATAATAGAGAACTTCCTCGGAGAGAAGCATCCCAGAAGGGCAAAAATAGTGGGAAGGGCTAAGGTCGAGATTAAGGGGCAGGAGATAACGGTTAAGGGTATAGATAAGGAGGAGTGCGGTCAGACGGCTGCTAACCTCGAGCAGGCTACGAAAATCAAGAGGTTGGATCCGAGGGTGTTTCAGGACGGAATTTACATAGTCGAGAAGCCGAAGTGAGGTGGTGCATATGGATAAGGAGATCGCGAGACTGCTTAAGGTTAGGAGAAGGCAGAAGGCGAGAAGGCCGGAATTCAGGCATTTCGAAGCTCACAAGAAGCTCAGGTTAAGAGATAAGGGCTGGAGGAGACCGAAGGGATTGCATAACAAGTGGAGGGAGAGAGTGGGTGGAAAGTGGAGTGGCAGAATACTTGTCAGCATCGGCTTCGGATCGCCCAAAGCGGTTAGGGGTTTGCATCCGTCCGGCTACGAAGAGGTGTTGGTTTACAACGTTAAGGATTTGGAGAAGGTCAATCCGGAGAGGCAAGCTATAAGGATTGCATCTTGCGTTGGTATGAAGAAGAGGTTGATGATAGAGGAGAAGGCTAAGGAGTTGGGTATCAAGATCCTCAATCCTTCATCAAGGTGATGGTTATGGATTTGAGATTGCAGAGGCGTTTAGCCGCTCAGATTTTGAAGTGCGGGATGAACAGGGTCTGGTTCGATCCCTCAGCCTTAGATGAGATTGCTTCAGCCGCAACGAAGGAGGACATTCGAAATTTAATCGAGCAAGGACTCATAAAGAGGAAGCCCGTTAAGGGTGTTTGCAGGGTCAGAATCAATAAGATAAAGGCTCAGAAGAGGAAGGGCAGAAGGAGGGGACACGGAAGCAGGAAGGGTAAGAAGACCGCGAGGCTTTCGAGGAAGGAGGCTTGGATATTAAGGATCAGAGCTTTGAGGAGGAGGCTGAGGTATCTTAGGGATAAGGGTATCATCGATAGGAGAACTTACAGGATGCTTTACATGAAGGCGAAGGGTGGAGAGTTCAGGAGCGTATCGCATCTGAACGCTTATCTCGAAGCTCAGGGTTTGATTAAGAAGGAAGAGGTGGCGTGAAATGGCTAAAGGTCCGAGATATAAGGTTCCTTACAGAAGAAGAAGGGAGGGTAAGACGAACTACAGGAAGAGGCTAAAGCTACTCCTGTCGAGAAAGCCGAGACTAGTCGTTAGGATTACGAATAAAAGGATCATAGCTCAGATCATAGAGTATCATCCCGACGGTGACAGAGTGCTTGTGGGTGTGGACTCATCGATGCTCGCTAAATACGGATGGAAGGGAGATCTGAACAACACTCCGGCTGCATATCTAACTGGATTGCTCGTCGGCAAGAAGGCTTTGGAGAAGGGGATCAAGGAAGCCGTCCTCGACATCGGATTACATACGCCGACGAGAGGCGGAAGGGTGTTTGCGGTGCTCAGAGGGGCTGTCGAAGCTGGATTGGAGGTTCCGCACAGCCCGGAAGTTCTGCCAGATGATTCACGTATCAGGGGTGAGCACATTGCGCAATACTACGAGATGGCTCCCGAAAGGTTTACCGAATATGAGAAGAGGGGTTTGAAACCTTCCGAGTTACCCCACCATGTTGAAGAAGTTAAAGAAAAGATAATGGTGGGAGCATGACAGAGGATTGGGTTCCGAGGACGAGGTTGGGTAAATTGGTTGCCGAAGGAAAGATCAAGACCATCGATGAAGCCTTGGCGAGCGGATTGCCGTTGAAGGAGCCAGAGATCGTGGATATCTTACTTCCAGATTTGGAGGATGAGGTTCTCGAGATTTCGATGGTGCAGAGGATGACGGACAGCGGTAGGAGAACGAAGTTCAGGGTTACGGCTGTAGTCGGAAACAAGGACGGTTACGTTGGAGTGGGTGTCGGCAAAGCTTCCCAAGTAGCTCCGGCGATCCAGAAGGCTATAAACAACGCGAAGATAAACATATTCAAAGTGAACAGGGGTTGCGGTTCTTGGGAATGCGGTTGCGGAGAGCCGCATTCGATTCCGTTCAAAGTCACGGGTTCAGCCGGAAGTGTTAGAGTTACGCTTATTCCCGGCCCGAGAGGATTGGGAATAGTTGCCGGAAAAGTAGCTAAGAAGGTTTTGGAGTTGGCTGGAGTAAGGGATGTCTGGACTTTCACGAGAGGGCAGACGAAAACGACGATAAACTTCGCAAAGGCAACTTACGAGGCTTTGAGGCAGACCATGTTCGTAAAGAGGTGATAGCGATGGTTTTGTTTGCCGTGGTCAGAGTTAGAGGGACGGTTGGTGTTCACAGGAAGATCAGGGATACTCTAAAGATGCTCAGATTGCACAAGAGGTATCACTGTGTGGTAGTTCCGGATACGCCCTCATACAGAGGTATGCTTCAGGTCGTAAAGGATTACGTAGCCTTCGGCGAGATAGATGCGGAAACACTCGCAATGCTGTTAAGGAACAGAGGCAGATTGATCGGCGATAAGCCGGTTACGGACGAATACGTGAAGGAAAAGACTGGCTACAATTCCATAGAGGAATTCGCAAAGGCTGTAGTTGAAGGGAAGGCGAGCTTGAAGGATCTGTCGGACTTAAAGCCGGTTTTCAGGTTGCACCCACCAAGGGGAGG
This sequence comes from Archaeoglobaceae archaeon, assembly GCA_015523335.1. Lineage (GTDB taxonomy): Archaea > Halobacteriota > Archaeoglobi > Archaeoglobales > Archaeoglobaceae > WAKM01. Next base: position 12,109 of record WAKM01000036.1, read on the forward strand.
ACTTAAAAACATAAAGTGGCATTACCCAAGGGGAAGCTTGGGTTATCATGGAAAGGATATAAACAAACTGTTGTATAAGATGAGGTGATAGCCATGCCGAAAAAGAAGGTTAAGAAGTTCAGGGGTTCGAGAACTCACGGGAAGGGAAGAAACAGGAGAAACAGGGGTGCTGGATGTAGAGGAGGAAGAGGGAATGCTGGAGTTCACAAGCACAAGTACCTCAAGTTCATAAAACTCGCAAAGCTCGGGCTCTACCAGTTCGGTAAATACGGATTCACGAGACCTAAGGTCGTTCAGCAGGAGTATAAGGCCGAGAGTTTTCATAGAAAGACTCTTAGAAAGCTTAAGGAGGAAGGAAAGCTTGACGATTACACCTATAAGTTCCTGTCGTCCCGTCCCGAAATAAATGTTGATGACATCGACGAGATAATAGACAGACTCGTGGAGCTCGGGCTTGCGAGCAAGGAAGGCGATAGGTATTCGGTAGATCTGACAGCATTAGGTTACGTGAAGCTGTTGGGAAGGGGAATAATCACAAAGCCAGTTGAAGTTAAGGTTCAGTCGGCAACCGAAACCGCGATTCAGAAGATTGAGGAGGCTGGTGGTAAAGTCGTGCTGGAGGCTTGATTATGGATATAAACGATGTTTTAAGGAAACTTCAGCCTTATTTTGAAAAGATACCAACCGTCGAAAGACCGAAGAGGCACGTTCCGTTTAAAGAAAAATTCGCTTGGACCGTAGGCATTCTTCTCCTATATTTTATTCTTACAAACGTTCCGGTTTTCGGTCTTTCTCCCCATTCCATTGATATTTTCGCTCAATATCGAGCGTTTTTTGCCGGTGCTGCGGGTTCTATCCTTGCTCTGGGTATAGGTCCCATAGTTACGGCGTCTATAATCATTCAGCTTTTGGTCGGAGCCGGAATAATACGTTTGGATTTGACCAATCCAGATGATAGGGCCACATACGAGGACGTTCAGAGGTTTTTGGTATTCGTGATGATTGCACTCGAAGCGGCTCCGCAGATATTGGGAGGTTTCCTTAAACCCAACGTCGATTTAGCCCATCGACTTGGAGTTCCGGTAAGTTTGATGTCTTTCCTGATATTCCTCCAGCTGTTTATCGGCGGTGTTTTAATCGTATACATGGATGAGGTCGTATCGAAGTGGGGAATAGGCAGTGGAGTTAGCCTGTTCATCTTAGCGAGCATATCTCAGGCTATAATCATAGGTCTTTTCAACTGGGTCTCTCCAACAGGAAAACTACCGCCAGGAATCTTTCCGAGACTGTTCTATATATTCGCACACTATCCCGTTAGCTACCTCCTATCGTTGAAGGGTTTAGCGTTCCTGTTCATTGATGGAGGTATCCTCGCTCTAATTACTACGACCATCATAATTCTGCTCGTCGTTTTCGCTGAAGGAACGAGGGTCGAGATTCCTCTGGCTCACACCCTCGTGAGGGGAGCGAGAGGGAGGTTTCCGATAAAGCTGATATATGCAAGCGTTCTGCCGATGATCTTCGTCAGAGCTCTGCAGGCGAACATCATAATATTGGGTTTGATTCTCTACCAGCACGGAATAACGTTTTTGGGCGAATACGCTCCGGGAACTTCAAAGCCGATCTCGGGATTGATGTATCTGCTGTCACCGGTGAGAAGTCCATACGACTGGGTTCCTGCGTTGGTTAAAGATCCGACCAGGAATCCATACGCACCTTACTTTGCAAACATGCCCGACTGGATGATCCTCCTCCATCTGGTAATAGATGCGACTGTGCTCATAGTCGGTGGAATTCTCTTCGCTATATTTTGGGTTGAAACTTCGGGCATGGATGCTAAGACCGTCGCCGAGCAGATTGCGAAATCGGGACTGCAGATTCCGGGATTCAGAAAGAATCCTAAGATCCTCGAAAAGGTTCTGAGCAGATATATTCCGAAGGTTACGGTGATCGGCGGTGCGGCGATAGGTTTGCTTACGCTGATAGCGAACATGCTCGGAACGGTCGGAAAGGTAAGCGGAACGGGATTACTGCTTGCGGTCAGCATAGCTTACACATTCTACGAAGATTTGACGAGGGAACAACTTACCGAGATGCACCCGATGTTGAGAAAGTTCTTGGGAGAGGAGTGACATGAAAGACGTAATCCAAAAATTTTTCATGATATTGGGTGCAACCTTCTTCATAGGATTGTTCTTCCCGAAGTTTAGGATAGGACTTGCAGAGGCGGTATCTCACGTGCTCGATCCACTGCTATGCCTGCCGATTCACGTCGTGATATTCATACTTGCGGCGTTCACAGCCGTATACTCAACCCTAATCCAGAAGTTCACGGTTGACTATAAGAGGATGAGGGAGATTCAGCAGAAGGTTATGGAGTTCCAAAAGAAGTATATGAAAGCGGTTAAGGAGAACAACCAATTTTTGATTAAGCAACTCGAAAGTCAGAAGGATGAGATCAACGCATTGCAGGCTGAACTTATGTCCATGAATTTCAGGTCGATGTTCTACACGGTCGTGGTAACGATTCCCATCTGGGTTTGGCTTTGGTATAGGATATACAATATAGCAAAATACGGTTATCACGGGCTTTACAGCGGTGTAAGTCAGTTTATGGTTACCGTTCCCTTCGAAGGTTTAATTCATGTTAGCGATCCGGTAATAGTAATTCCTTGGTGGTTGTTCTGGTATCTGCTCTGTTCGTTTTTCATCGGACAGGTCATTAAAAAAGTCATCAAGCTGGGATGGTAGATATGAAGATAACCATATCCGGACCGCCGGGAAGCGGGACGACTACGGTAGCAAGGCTTTTAGCCGAAAAGCTGGAATTTAAGCTTATCTCCGCTGGAGAGATATTTAGAAAGCTCGCAGCAGAGAGGGGTATGACCCTCGAGGAGTTCAGCAAGTATGCGGAATCGAATCCTGACATCGACTTCTACATAGACAGGTTGCAGAAGGATATGGCTGAGAAGGAGGACAACGTGGTAGTTGAAGGTAGGCTTTCCGGTTGGATGGTCAAGAACGCGTTTAAAGTTTGGATATACGCGAGTCCGGAAGTAAGATACAGAAGAATAGCTCAGAGGGAAGGGAAGGATTTGGCAAGGGTGAAGAACGAGACTAAAAGAAGGGAGGAGCTTGAAAAGAGGAGGTATAAGAAGTTTTACAGCATAGATCTGGACGATATCAGTATATATCACTTGGCAATAAATTCCGAACATTTCAAGCCGGAGGAGATAGTTGAGATAATACTGAAGGCTTTGGAATTTCATCGATCGTAGATCTTTCTGTATAGTTTATACAAATATTCATATGTTTTATATCTGTTGACATCCCCAAGGGCAATCGCGAAATCCATGGCATTCCTAAAATCCCCTCTGCTTTCGTAATACCTCACGCCTTCTCTAAGGATTTCCCTTCTAAGAATTTCGTCACCTACCATCTGGCAGATGTAAAGAGCGCTCTTATATTTTCCGGATCTTATCAGGTTTTTGATGGCATTTACAGCGATCTGATAAGCCCGCTCGTATTCGTCCACGTAAATTAGGGATTCGATCGTATCGAAGATGTTTAGCTCGTATTCCGAAAGCTTATCGTCATCCAAAACAGGCTTTTCCGGCTGAATATCCGAGCTTGTCATAAATCCGGATTTTATGAGAATCCAGACGGCCCTTTTCTTTCCATCTTCCGTAAGGAGATTGTTCAATATTTCCCGAGTGTTCATATTGTAAATTTCGGCAAAAAGTAAAAAAGCTTGGCGACAAAAATCGAAGGATTCTTAATGCGATACCGATTAGCTAAAGCGTCATGCTGAACTGGATGCTAAAATTTATCGAAAAAAGACGCAAGAAAAAAAGAGTTCGCAAAATCGAGAGTGTTCTCGATCGGAGTTACGAAGATATCGATGAGTTAATAAAAAGGCTCAGCGAGCTTTAAAATTTCCTCAGGTATTCGATCACGCTTTCGAATACAGCTCTTCCATCCCCGGGCGATTCCGGGTTTTCGAGCCAGTTCGGATGCTGATACCTCCAGAAAACCCTTTCAGGATGCGGCATCAAACCGAATACGTTTCCCTTAACGTTGCATATTCCGGCTATGTTATAAATCGAGCCGTTCGGATTCCAAGGGTATCCGGCGTAATTTCCCCTTTCGTCGACGTATCTGAAAACTATCTGATCGTTCTCCTTTAACCTTTCCAAGTAATCTTCCTCCCTACCCCTCGGAAAAATCACCCTCCCTTCTGCATGAGCAACTGGAAACATTACTATTTTACCCTTCTCGATTTTCTTCGTAAAGACGCATTTGCCATCGTTTTCGTGCCTCAAAAACGTAGGTCTGCATTCGAATCTGTTCGATTCGTTGATTCCCAATGCCATTTCTGGCTTATCCGCTAAAGGCTTATCTTCATCGAATCCCGGCAAAGCTCCTAACTCAGCCAAGACCTGAAATCCGTTGCATATTCCCAAGACGGGATAACCTTCCCTTATGAACTCCTCGAGATCCCTTTTGAGAACGCTTTTAACCCTCGCGGAGAATATTGCTCCAGCTCTAACGTAGTCTCCGGCTGAAAATCCTCCGGGAAAGACTATGCAGTGGAAATCGAAAAGGCTTCTTTGCTCCTCATCCTTAATCATATCGCTGTAAAACTGCTTTAAATGGACGGCTTCGGCATAAACTCCCAGACTTCTGAAAGCCTTAACCGTTTCATCTTCGCAGTTCGTTCCTTCTATCCTCAAAACCGCAACCCTGATCTCCTCAAGCTCCATAAGCATCACCATCCGGTAAATCTAATCAATCCGTTTCTCCAAGCATCATCGAGCTTCTCAACAGAAATGGAAAGCAGGTTCTTGATTTTAAGCTCATCCCCCTCAACTGAACCGATGTGATAGGCTTTAACCCCTTTTTCGGACGTAAATTTTACAAATTCTTCAGCGTTCTCAACTTCCACCAGCCATCGCGTGTTGGATTCGGAGAACAGCTTCACGTAATCCTCTCCCTTAAGCCCGCTTAAGTCTATCGAGCATCCTATACCACCGCCTATGCACATCTCAGCCAAAGCGACCGCCAAACCGCCTTCAGATAGATCGTGGCATGCGTAAATCTTGAATCGCCTAAAAGCTTCGAGCATTGCATTCACATATTTTTTGAGCCTTCTCGGGGAAGTTTTCGGCACGATCGTGCTTTTCTGCCCGGTTATAGCGCAGTATAAGCTTCCTCCGAACTCCTTAAAGGTTTCTCCGACCAACACCACTTCGCCTTTACCCTTAAAGTTCGAAGTAACCGCCTTTCGTATATCCTCAACTATACCTATCCCCATTAGCGTCGGCGTCGGTGCTACTGCGCCGTAAGGCGTTTCGTTGTAGAAGCTCACGTTTCCGCTGACGCAGGGCAATCCGAATCCCTTAGCCATCCAGCCCAAAGCCTTAACGCATTCCACGAATTCTCCCATCCTTTCCGGCTTTTCCGGATTTCCGAAGTTTAAGCAATCAGCAAAGCTGTGCGGAATCGAATTTACGGCTACGAGATTTCTCACCATCTCGTCAAAAGATGATGCCGTCCCCCAGAATGGATCTATCTTCGTCATCCACGGATTAACATCGGCAGTAACAGCAATCCCGCGCCATGAATCCGTCGGCTTTATAACCGCGCAATCTCCATGTCCTTCTCTATTGATCTTACCCTGAAGAGGTTTTATCGCTGTGCAAGCTCTGACTTCGTGATCATATTGCCTTACAACCCATTCCTTACTTGCCACATTCGGATGACCGAGCATCTCCAAAAGGACTTTAGCGTAGTTTGAGGGCGGAGAAGTTTCGTCGATAGCCTTAACTTTCCTTTTAACGTAGGGTCTGCAGTATTCCACAGCCTTAACCACGAAGTCTATTTCCATCTCATAAACCTTGTAGCCTCTGTAGTAGATACGCAAAATCCTATCAGCCGTGGCCTTCCCTATCACTGTAGCTGGAACGTCCCACTTTTGGAATATATATAGGACTTCGTCCACATGCTCCGGCTTTACGGTTAGCATCATCCTCTCCTGACTTTCGGAAATCCAGATCTCCCAAGGCGCCATTCCCTCTTCCTTAAGCGGAACCTTATCGAGCCAGACTTCAGCGCCACAGCCGGAAGCCAAAGCCATCTCTCCGATGACACAGCTTAAGCCACCTCCTCCCAAATCTTTCATGCCTGTAGCGAGCCCCTTCTCGACGACTTCCAAGCAAGCGTGGATGAGAGGCTCCTTCATTATCGGATTCCCAAGCTGAACAGCCCCCCTCGCTTCCTCCTCACTGCTCTCATCGAGCTCCGCTGAAGCAAAGGTTACTCCGTGTATGCCGTCTCTTCCGGTCGCTCCTCCGGCTAAAACGAAAAGATCTCCGACTCCTCCGACTTTTGAAGGAACAACGTTCTTCTTCTTAACTATTCCGATACAGCCAACGTTTACGAGGCAGTTCGTTAGGTATGAATCGTCGAAGAAGATCATGCCCGCAACGGTCGGAATTCCAACTCTGTTCCCGTAATCCCTAATTCCGGCAACTACTCCGTAGAGCAGATACAGTGGATGCTTCGTCCCCTTCGGAATCCTATCTTCTGGCGTATCCAATCTACCGAAGAAGAGGGGATCGATTAAGGCTACGGGCTGAGCCCCCATGCACAGAACGTCTCTGAGAATCCCGCCTATTCCAGTTGCTGCTCCGCCGTAGGGCTCAATTGCTGATGGGTGATTGTGAGATTCGAGAGCAACAACATAAGCATATTCTTCATCGAATTCCACAACTCCTGAGTCCTCTTTTATAGCTGATATGACGTAATCTTTCTCAATGCCAAAAAGATGCTCCCTCAGATAGCACTTCGAACTCTTGTAGCAACAGTGCTCACTCCAAGCTTGAGCAATTGATTGAAGCTCGATATCGTAAGGATTTCTCCCCTTCTTCTTGAAGTATTCTTTAATCTTTTTCATTTCATCAAGATTGAGAGCTAAGCCCAAATCTTCGCTTATTGCAATAAGTTCATCGTCAGTAGCATTCAAAATGTCTATTTCGTAAAGCTCGAAGGGAACATCAACCTTCTTGTAGCGATGCATCGCCTTCATAAATACCCCTCATTCGATCCAAACTATCCTGTAATTCTGAATGACCGGATTTGCGAGTAACTTCTCGCACATCTCCTTAATCTCCTTTTCGGCTTCCTCCTTGCTTTTCGCATCGATTTCTATTCTAAAAACCTTTCTCGTAGAAACGTTCTTAACCTTTCTAAAACCCAAAAGTCTCAAAGCTTTTTTCGTCGCTTCGCCTTCCGGATCGACAACGCCCTCCTTAAGTTCGATATAGACGTCTGCAATCATAATTGAGCGTTACACGGCAAGGGTATAAACGTTTTGATTTGCGATTTGAAAGGCTGTATTACCGCCATACCGAATTCTGATGGATCGACATAGGCGAAATCTTTCGATATTACCAAAAATACATATCGAATTTTTTTGTGTAGGATCATTATTATATACTCTCACGTTAACCTAAGTTTCGATGAGCGGTGGATATATGGGCAAGATTTTGAAAGTAAACTTGAGCGACGGAACGATTAAGACCATTCCTACGGACATGGAAATAACCAAAAAATACCTCGGCGGAAAGGGATACGCGGTAAAAATTTTATACGATTATCTTAAAGCCTACGAAAGGATGGGAATTTCTCCGGGAGACATAGACCCCTTTGGAGAGGAGAACGTTCTGATCTTCGCCACCGGTCCGGCTACTGGTGTTGTAGGTTTTCCAGAATCCGGTAGATACCACGTAATGGCGTTGAGATCTCCTCTAACAGGATCGATCGCTAGCGCAAATTCTGGCGGAAGATGGGGACCATTCCTGAAATTTGCCGGATTCGATGCGATAATAATCGAAGGTAAATCCGAAGAGCCGGTTTACTTGGAGGTTTTAGACGGAACGGCTGAGATAAAGTGTGCGAAGGACATCTGGGGCAAGAACGTATTCGAAACGGAGAAGATTTTGAAGGAAAGAGCCGGGAAAAGGTGCAGTGTAGCTTGCATCGGTCCGGCTGGTGAGAATCAGGTTCTTTTTGCATGCATAATGAACGACGAGCACAGGGCGGCTGGAAGAACGGGTGTAGGAGCAATCATGGGTTCGAAAAAGCTCAAGGCTATAGTTGTCGGCGGAGACGAAAGGCCTCAAGTGGCAAAGCCAGATGAGTTTGAAGAAGCTTCAAAGGAAGCGATAGAGAAGGTCAGAACGAACCCAGTAACTGGGGAGGGACTTAAGAAGTATGGAACTGCCATTCTTGTAAACATAATCAACAACGCCGGGATACTGCCGTATAAGAACTGGCAGACGGGCATAAACGATAAAGCCGATGAGATCAGCGGTGAGACTCTGGCTGAGAAGTATCTGATCAAGAACAAAGCCTGCTGGGGTTGTCACATAGGTTGCGGAAGGGTTACCGCAGTTAAGGAGGGTTGCTTCCAGATCCTCTACTCTGAAGGGCCAGAGTATGAGTCCATATGGGCTTTGGGTAACTCCACTGGTGTGATGGACTTAGGTGCAATCATAAAGGCGAACCATCTCTGCGATGAGCTCGGATTGGACACTATTTCCATGGGATCGACGATTGCTTGTGCCATGGAGTTGAGGGAGAAGGGATACATCCCAGATGAAGTTCTGGAGGGATTAGATCTCAGATTCGGAAACGCCGCCGCGATGGTTGAGGCGGTATGGAGGACTGCATACAAGACTGGATTCGGAAGATTCCTAGCATTGGGATCGAAGAGGTTGGCTGAGATCTTCGGTGCTCCAGACCTCTCGATGAGCGTTAAAGGATTGGAGTTGCCAGCTTACGATCCAAGAGGCGCAAAGGGCATCGGTTTAACTTACGCTACCGCAAACAGAGGTGGATGCCACGTCACCGGCTACACGATCTCACCGGAAATCCTCGGACTGCCGGAGAAGATCGATCCTCTTACGATAGAAGGAAAAGCGCAGTGGGTGAAGGCGTTCCAAGACTTCACGTGTGTCGTGAACTCGACGGTGAACTGTCTGTTTACGACGTTCGCGTTGGGTGCTGAGGACTACGCCAAGCTGTTGTCAGCAGTTACCGGCTGGGACATGAGTGCCGAGGATGTGATGAGGATAGGTGAGAGGATTTACAACTTGGAGAGGGTCATAATGAACAAGTATGGATTCACCGGAAAGGACGACACACTGCCGAGGAGATTATTGCAAGAACCGATGCCAGAAGGCCCGGCGAAGGGACATGTGGTAGAGCTCGACAAGATGAAGGAGGAATACTACAAGCTCAGAGGTTGGGTCGACGGAGTTCCAACGCCGGAGAAGCTGAAGGAGCTCGAAATAGAGTTGTAGAGTTACAATTTTTTAAAATTTAATCTTATCCGCGTCGGTCGACTTTAGGAAATATTCTTAGCCTTTATAATGTGCCACCTCGCCGAAAAGTTCGGAGACCGAAGTGGGGCCGCCGAGATTTGAACTCGGGTCACCGGCTCCCAAAGCCGGGAGGATAACCAGGCTACCCTACGGCCCCTCGTTCTATTTTTGGA
>WAKM01000037.1 GCA_015523335.1 Archaeoglobaceae archaeon
AGATGTGTATAAGAGACAGAAATCAGCCTTCCGTATCTGTCTATTTCCCCATTCTTAATCCTCGTAGAAGATATCGGCTTTCCGTCTTCAGCCAAAACGAAATCGACTTTAACGATCTTTATAGGCTTCTTCCCCAACTCCCTCCTCTTTTCATTTATTTTCAGGGCGACTTCGTAAGTTTCTGGAGAGACAACCAGATATTCAAAGTCCATTTCGAGAGTTTTGCCGTAGGGATCGCAGATCTTAACTATCTCCGGCTCGAAGCCGTATCTTCTCCTTACATACCGCCTGAGGTTCTCAGCCCTAATTTCGAAAGGCAAAACCGATCTAAACCTCCTGCGAGCCATCTCATCGCTCGTAACTCCGATCATGATGCTACTCCCGCCCAACCTAATCGCTACGTCTATCAACTTTTTGTGTCCTTCGTGCAGAGGCTCGAAAGTCCCACCTAAAGCCACCTTCATCTTTCCGTGGAATCGTTGCGGATTGATAAGTTTATCTGAAGTTGGGAATTATTTCCCTACCGATGAGCTTTATAGCCTTCGCCTTATCCCTTCCGATCGGACTTCCGACTACCAGCTGTGTAATTCCGAGTCTTCTCAGCTCTTCAATCCTCTCGACGACGTCATCGGGCGTCCCGCTTATCGAAAACGCATCCACCATTTCTTCACTTACGGCGTTGGCTAACTCCTTCCACTTACCCTTTCCAAAAGCATCGTTCAAAGCCTTCTTCACGGCATTTGCGGACTCTTCATCTATGCCGTGTCTATCCAAGACCTCTCTCGGACAGCTTGCAACTATAAAAGCCACCACGGTCTTCGCACTTTGAATAGCCGCATCTCTATTCTTATCGACGCTAAAAGCCGAGCAGACGGCGATGTCGAATCCTTCTCTCGCATCGATACTTTCCAAAGCTACTTTAACGTCCTTAGGATGGGACGCGTTTATTATTACTCCGTCGCCTATTTCCGAAGCTAATCTGAGCATCTTCGGTCCTTGAGCTCCGATGTATATTGGAACATTTCCGGAACTGAACGTAAGTTTTGCCCCGCTAAATTTGAAGATCATTCCGTTAAATTCCACCGATTCTCCTTTTACGAGCTTTCTTATAATATGGACAGCTTCCTTCACGCACGTTAGCGGTTTCTTTCTTTCTATTCCGATCTTTTCGAGTGTGAACTTATCTCCCGCTCCTATTCCCAAAATCGCTCTACCTCCACTGAGCTCATTGATAGTGGCTATTGCAGAAGCTATTACGGCTGGACTCATGTGAAAGGGGTTCGTAACTCCCGTTCCGATCTTAACCTTCTGCGTCGTTTTTGCGAGAATAGAAAGGATTACGAAGGCGTTTCGATTGTTGTAGTGGTCGGTAACCCAAACGTAGTCAAATCCGTTGTCTTCCGCAAGTTTTGAATAGAACTCGACCTCGTAGGTCTTTATGTTCGGTGCTAACTCTATTCCGAACTCCATGCTACACATTATCAATAACGATTTTTAAAGATAATTGTTCGACCAAACATTTTTGAACCTCCGACTAACTTATGCTATGAAGTTCCGCTTCATCGATCACACGGCGGATGTAGCCTTTGAGGTTTACGGCTCAAGCTTAAAGGAGCTAATCGAGAACGCTACGCTTGCGTTCTATGAAGCTTTTGTCGATCTTTCAAGGTTAAAGGCAGATACGGAGAAATCTTTGGAAGTTAAGGCTGATTCTCCGGATTACCTCCTCTTCAACTGGCTTAACGAGCTCCTATTCATGTTCGAAACGGAATTCTTCGCCGGCAAAGATGTAAGTGTAGAAGTCGAGGAAAACAACGAGCTTAAGGCGAGAGGAAAGATAAAGGGTGGAAAAATAACTCCAGAAATCGTGAAAACCGAGCCTAAGGCTATAACGTTCCACAAGTTCAGGGTTGAGAGGAGAGACGGAAAATGGGTTGCGTTCGTGATTGTGGATATTTAATTTTAAATATGAAAAAAACATGATGCACCACAGATTAGTATATCCCACCAAGGTATGTGTTCTTGCAAACAACTCCAGAATCCACCACTTAGTGTTTGGACTCGCACATTACCGTTGGTATCTTTTTCACATCTTCGTTCTTCAAAGCCTTAGCCAAAAATTCATACCTTTCCATTGTTTCACCACTCACCTTTTCATAATCCTAATTTTCGCAACCATTGCATACAATATAGTCAGCACTGATGCATTTATAAAGCATAAAAGGGTTAACGTTCCATAGAAGCGTATTAATGGATTTGGATTGTGCATAATTATATCTGGCACGAGTTGGATTGCTAAACCACTTGTATGGATAGCTCCAAAATTTACGAGGAATAGGATGAAAACTTCGACAAAAGTGATTGCAAAGCCAATAACGAGCAAAAGGGGGATGTAAACTTTTCTAATCTTGGTAATTTTTATGAAGACGTAACTTGCTATCATTGCTGGTATAAAAAAAACAAATAAAATAAAAAGTACATCTTCGGCTCTCATTTTATCCCCTCACGTACTTCACCAATCCAAGAGTATACTTAGCTGTTTCGAGCAGGCAGTTTTCTGTTATGTTCTTTATATTTTGATTACTCTGCCAAGTGTCTGGGTTCCAGAAAATTGTCCAGAATATCGTATCGTCGTACTGATGAGAATAGCCGGCTAAATCCTTGGTTGCCTGTTCCGGATCGTTGATTGCATAATAGTACCAGTTGTTCTCGATTATAGATTTGAAATTGTAACCGCTCTCCCAATTGCTGGAAACATAATTTTCGTAAGCATAATGAATGTCTTTAAAAACTGCTTGCCAGCTTTCCAAACCAGTGTGCAATGGATTTCCGACATCTGTCATGAAGTGGCTTGCATATCCGAGATTTGTGTAAGCAGAGGTATAATCTCTGTTAGAATATTTGTTTTTGGCTATGTCTGCATAGTATTTGCACTCACTTGGAGCTGAACCTGTGCCCCAATCAGGATTATAGTAGTGCGTCCATGAATGAACGACCTGCATTATGAAATCCCATAACCAATCAGGATAACCTGGTGGCGGAGGAACTTGCGTCCAGTAGTCAGGATCGTCAGCATGATCTCTTGCAACTCCACAATAGTAATCGCTCTCGCCCCACTTCTTGCATGAAATGTAGATTATGCTTTGATGGGTATCCACATTCCAGAGGATACCCACATATCCATTTTTATTTTTAATGTATTTTTCCTCAAAATATTCGTTCACAGCTTGAGCGACTCTCTCCAGCATTGCTTTTTCCTCTTTTGTGAGTTTTATTTCCGGCTTTGAACTCAGAGTGATCAAAGTTACGTTACTGTCTTTAATAGTCTTTACGCGGTACTTCCTCCACAGTTCTTTCACGAACTTCTTCAGCTCAATTTTCTCTTCTTTCGTCAAACTCGTGCTACTATCTATGTACTTGAAGATTACAGCTCTGCCCTTTTCTATACTACCAGCAGCGATGATTATCCAGTAAGGAGTTGCGTTTTCGAGAGTTGGGTCAACTTTTATGATGTTTATATTTTTGTGCAGCTCCGTTCTTTCTGTTCTCATTATCGGTTTCATCTTTGCAGTGCTCGTAGCCAACACCGGACTTACTACACATTCCAGCATCACTAAAACCAGCAATACACCTATTATTTTTCTCCACATTTTCACACAACCACCTTTTTCTTCTCATTTTAATATTTAACATAATCCTATAAGTGTTTTCCGACCATATAATGAGAATTATAATTTTAATTATAATTTTAATGAAATTTTAGGTGGTGATGCAACATTGTTTATAGCAAAAGCATGCACAATATAACGTCAAAACATGGTAAAGCTCTTAAATCATTAAAATAATTGTAAGGATGCGGCGGTGATGTTATGAACATATTTGAAGATATCCTTACTTATCCGAAAATTTTCAAGAACAGAGATGTCTTACGTCACACTTACACTCCCGACAATCTTCCGCATAGGGATGAGCAGATCCGAACTCTCGCCTCCATACTCGCTCCAGCCTTGAGAGGTGAAACGCCATCGAATGTTCTCATTTACGGAAAAACGGGAACCGGAAAAACCGCAACCGTGAAGTTCGTTGGAAGGCAACTTGAGGATATGAGCAAGAAACTCAACGTTCGTTGCATGGTTCACTACATAAACTGCGAGCTGATAGATACGCAATACAGGGTTTTAGCGTCCTTAGCGAACGCTTTGGGGAGAACAGTTCCGATGACTGGTTGGCCGACTGATCAGGTTTACGAGGAGGTTAAGAAGGCTTTAGATCTGAGAGAGCAAACCGTTATAATAGTGCTCGACGAGATCGACAAGCTGGTTAAGAAGGGTGACGAAGCTCTATACAACCTATCGAGGATAAACTCCGAATTGGAGAAGGGAAAGGTTAGCATCATCGGGATTTCGAACGATCTAAAGTTCAAGAACTATTTGGATCCCAGAGTCATTTCATCGCTCAGCGAGGAGGAGATAATTTTTCCCCCTTACAACGCGGAACAGCTTAAGGACATTTTGGAGCAGAGGGCTAAGTTGGCATTCTACGAGGGCGTTCTCGATGACGAGGTTATACCTTACTGCGCGGCTTTGGCGGCTCAGGAGCACGGAGATGCTAGAAAGGCTTTGGATCTGCTCAGGGTTAGCGGTGAGATAGCTGAGAAGGAGAACGCTGATAGGGTTATGAAGGAGCACGTAAAGAAGGCTGTCAAGAAGATCGAGAGCGATCATATTGCTGAAGCTGTTCGAACTCTCCCGACTCAAAGCAAAATTCTTCTTTTTGGTATGGTTCTGCTTACAGAGTCAGGATATCGAAAGTTCACAACCGGAGAGGTGTATGCGGTCTACAAGAACCTTTGCAGAAGGATCGGTATGGACGTTCTAACGCAGAGAAGGATCAGCGATCTGATTTCCGAGTTGGATATGCTCGGAATAATAAACTCGATCGTAATCTCTAAGGGAAGATACGGAAGAACGAGGGAGATCAAATTGGATGTGCCGATCGATGACGTAAAGAAGGTAATATTGGAAGACTACAGGCTCGAAGCTTTGGAGAGGATAGAAAGGGATCTGAGGAACGTCATGTCTTTGAGCGTTTTTGAGGAAGCTTAACGTTCGGCTGGAAAGTTTATGACTTTTGATGAAACGCTGAGACGTCCAGCGTAATCGTCACTAACGATCATGAAATTAATATTTCGCAATTTTTAATTATTTTTCATTATAACAGTTAATAATTCTGGAAAGTGATAAATACGAGAAAAGCCAAAAATTTAATGGTGATGCGTATGCTAACCGGTAAACTGCAATACGTATTTAAGCCCGTCGAATTCAAGGATAAACTCGGTGAAACTATAGTTATTCGTCTCTACGATCCCGAAAAGGATAGGAACAAGCTTATAGAAATGTATGTCAACTTCGATCCGGGGGACAGATGCTTAGGACTGCCTCCTTTGGCAAGGGAGGGTATAGAGAGGTGGATAGATTACCTATCCAAGAACGGTTACAATATAGTAGCCGAGCATAAGGGCAATATCGTCGGGCATGTTGCCATCGTGCCTTTTGAAAATCACAGGGATGTCGAATTGGACATATTCGTGCTCAGACCTTATCAGAACAGAGGAATAGGACAAGAACTGCTCAGAAATGCAATAGAATTCTGCAAACAGATGGGATTTAGAGGTATAATGATAACGACGCAGTGCTCAAACCTAAGGGCGAAGAGGCTCTTCAAGAAGTTTGGATTCGTTACGATAGATTCCGATCTGGATGAATGCTACATGTTTCTCAAGCTATGACATCATAGCACGCCTTAAAAACCAAACTTCAAGTTTTAGGCATCTCTTAGCTTCGCACTCATTCTCCAAGCAACCGAAGCACGGCGGTAATCCGGTTAGTTCTTCCATTCTTTCCATTACTGCCCTTAAGCTCAGTTCTTCCTCCTTCTCTTCTTCGATCTCGGCTTCTGCCGGAATTATCTTGAACGTCTTTACACCGTCAACAACGACTTCCACTCTCTTAATTAAGCCCTCCTTTTCGAGCTTTCTAAGAATACGGGAACATTTACTGCTATCTATTTTAAGCTCCTTCCACAAATCCTTCTGAAGAATTGCACCCCTCTCCTTTAAAATTTGTAAAATCTCTTCTCTCGTGTCCATCTATAATCTCCTTAAATAAAATTTTTATTATACATGCTCTTCATAAGGCTGGATTATGATTATGTTGTTCCCTCTAAGCACGATCGTTCCGAGATTTCTAACCTTTTCCCCGTTCTTATACTCCATCGCGTTGCTGAGATGAAGGTTCATGTAATCGTCGACGCCCTCAAGCCTTCCGACCAAATCGCTCTCCTCGCCCTTCATCTCAACCCTAATGACCTTGCCGATCAACGACTTAACCATCTGGTTCGGTAGCATCTTATATCACCTCTATCTAACTCTATCGACAAAATATTTTAGGGTTGTGGTGCCAGCAAAAACTCTGAGTAACAAAAATCGTATATATATCTTTCTCTCTCCGTCAGCTATGGCAATCCTTGTCACAGGCGGTGCAGGCTTCATAGGAAGTCACGTCGTGGATAGGCTGATTGATGAAGGTAACGATGTCGTAGTAGTGGATAACCTAAGTTCTGGAAGAATGGATTTTGTGAATGAGAACGCTAAGTTCTATCGGATCGATTTGGTTGAAGATACCGAAAAGTTGATCGAAATCTTCAAAATGCACGATATCGAAGAGGTATGGCACATAGCCGCAAATCCGGACGTCAGAATAGGATCGGAAAATCCGGATGAGATATATCGGAACAACATCGTAGCTACATACAACCTGCTCGAAGTTATGAGGAAAGCTGGAGTTCGTAAAATCGTTTTCACATCAACCTCAACAGTTTACGGCGAAGCAAAGGTGATTCCGACTCCAGAAGATTATCCCACAATTCCGATTTCAATTTACGGAGCTTCGAAAGTTGCGTGTGAAGCTCTTATCGCCTCATACTGCCACACGTTCGACATGAAAAGCTGGATCTACCGCTTTGCGAATGTCATCGGAAAGAGGAGCAACCACGGCGTAATATACGACTTCATAATGAAGCTCCGTAATAATCCAAATGAACTCGTAATTTTAGGAGATGGCGAGCAGAACAAGTCCTACATATACATATCGGACTGCGTGGATGCGATGTTCTTCGGTCTCAAAGCAGAGGATGACGTCAACATATTCAACATCGGAAGCGAGGATCAGATAAAGGTGAAGCGGATTGCGGAAATCGTATGCGAGGAGATGGGATTAAATCCGGTGTTCAAGTTTACTGGAGGAAGGAGAGGTTGGAAGGGCGATGTTCCGGTTATGTTACTTTCGATAGAAAAGCTGAAGTCGATGGGCTGGAAGCCGAAATACAATTCCGAGCAAGCTGTGAGAAAAGCAGTTAGGGATTTGCTCGAAGATTTATGATTTCGACGACATCCCCCTCTTTAAGCTTACAACCTTCCAAGAGCTCGATTGTGATGGCGTTTCCATCGATCTTTTTTACTTTTCCTCTAACACCGTTCAGAGCTGATTCAAACAGCTCCTCCATCCTTTCGTAAGTCCTGAGGAGCTCCTTGCCCAATGGCGTGAGCTTAGTTCCTCCTCTTTCAATTCCACCCCTCTCCTTTTCCACCACAGCGTCCCCCAAAGCCTCCTCCATCTTCTTCAGGTAGTTCCAGACGAATCTATATGACATCCCCAACTCCTTGCAAGCTTTTGAAATCGAACCATGCTTTTCTATCGCTTTTAAGATCTTCGCGCCTCCTTTACCCATAACGTGCATTCCATCTTTCTCGAACCAAAGACGCCATCTTAGCTCCATAATCGCACCTATACCGAGAACTATAAAAGGTTAAAGCCCCTTAAGGAAACGTAAACTCTATCGCCCTCTCTTATCTTTTCTTCGATGATTTTAGATGTCGTCGTTAAAGCTTTGAGCTTTAATCCGTTTATGCTAAGAGTTACCTTCGAAGCAAAGCCAAAGGATTCTATCGATTCAACTTTCGCCTCGAATTCACCATCGCTTTTTGATATGATAACATCTTCCGGCCTAATAGCAACCTTAATCCTGCCAAAAGTGGTGACGTTTGAACTTAGCGTTATTCCGCCAATTCTAACTCTCGAACCGTCTGCATGACCTTCGAATATGTTTTCATAGCCTAAAAACCTCGCAATGTCCTCGTTTTTCGGCTTCAGAAAAACATTATCCGGCTTTCCTACTTGGACGATCCTACCGTTTAGCATTATTCCGATCCTATCCGCTAAGCAGAAAGCCTCCTCGAAGTTGTGGGTTACGTGAACCGCTGTGAATTCGAATTCTCTCCGCCACCTCTTTATCTCTTCCATAAGCTTGGAGCGAATCTGGACGTCTAAATTTGAGAAGGGTTCGTCCAAAAGCAAAATTTTAGGCTGAACTGCCAAAGCCCTCGCTATCGCCACTCTTTGTTGCTCACCACCGCTCAGAGTTTTCGGCTTTCTGTTAAGAAGATGAACGATACCCAAGACTTCGGCAAGCCTTCTTACGGTCTCATCGATATTTCCAGCTTTTCTAATCTTTAAGCCGTACGCGATGTTGTCGTAGACGCTCATGTGAGGGAAGAGGGCGTAATTCTGTGGGATGTATGCGATTTCTCTCCTTTCCGGCGGAAGTTCTGTAACGTCGATGCCGTCCATGTATATCCTACCGCTGTCCGGGATGTGAATTCCGGCTATCGTTTCAAGCAAGAGGGTCTTTCCAGCCCCGCTCGGGCCCAAAATAACGAAGTATTCATTCTTTTTAACTTCAAGCTCTATATTCTCAATTTTAAATTCTTTCCAGTCTTTGCTTACGTTTTTAAGCTTAAGCATATCTTCTCCTCCCAACGATCCATCTCATAGTTATGAAAATGGTCAGGCTGATCAGAATCAGAAGGACAGCTATGGGTCTCGAAGCTCGCAAGCCGTAGTTTTCGAAGTATTCCATCACCAAGATCTGAGCAGTTTTGGGATAGTAAGCGACTATAAGTATGGATCCTACTTCGCTCATAGCCCTTGCAAACGTCATTATCGCTCCGCTGAGTATTGAAGGCAGAGCTAAGGGTAGGCTGATCGTGAAAAAAGTTCTGAGCTTTGAAGCGCCCAGAGTTCTCGCAACGTGTTCGAGATTTTCATCTATAGCCAGAAACCCATCCCTTGCGGAGTTTATCGTGAATGATGCCGAAACGAAGAGCATTGCCATGATAATTCCAATGTAGTTATCTACTATTGCTGAAGAGAACGTTATCAGCAACATTATACCGACGACGGAATGGGGAATAACGATGGGAACGTCCACGATTCCCTGAATTATGCTCTTACCCCTAAAATCCTTTCTCGCTAGAACGTAGCCTAATGGAACTCCGAAAATAAGAGATATGAGCATAGTGGCAGTTGACGTTATGAGCGTATTCTTGAGAGCTTTAAGCACTCTCTCATCCTGCAGAGCCTTCAACAGCATGCTGAAGTCAAATATTTGAAGAACGAGAATTACCGCTATCGGCAAAACGATATACACAATCAAAAACGATCCTAAGAAAATCAGAAAGTAATCGACGTAGTACCTCCTCATCCGATCACTTCTGCTATCTCTTTTGGAACAGAACCATACGCTATTGGCTTCGGAAGGAACTCCTGATGATCCCTTTCGAATATCTTTCTTCCCTCATCACTCAGCATGAACTTGAGGAATTCGATTGCAAGCTTTTTGTGCTCAGCGTTCTTCGGAATCGCGACGCCGTAAACTATCGGCTTCGCGGGAATCGTCTTGTTTTTGAACTCCAAGAATACCTTAACTTTGGCATAGTATTTCTCGAGCTTCGGGCTCTTCAGATTTACCTCATTTGGAAGTTCGACGAACTTAAGATTGTGTTGCAAGGCTACGCTCTTGTATTCGAACGCGTAATCTATCGCTCCGCTTTCGAGCAATCCCAAAAGCTCGACCGACTTGGGACGTAGGATAATCTTGCTGTTCGTTACAACTTCGGGCGGAACCAAGATCTTTCCGTCTTCAGCCTTTATATTCGTATTGTTTTCTATGAGTTCCTTGAAGATATCCTTACCATACTTGTAATCCGATAGCTTGATCGCCATCAGCGTTCTGTATCCGCACGGATCCCTGTTCGGATCCGAAAAACCGAATACGACGCCGTTCTTAGCAAGTATATTATACCAGTTGCTGGAGTTTATCTCGTCCGCGTATTTGCTGTTGTTTGTGTAGGCTATTACGATCTCATTCGTCGCAAACGCTATGTAGAAGTTGATATACTTCGGATACATCATATCTCGAAGCAGTTGGTAGTCCGCAACGGCTATTACATCCGCCTTTCTACCCAAGTCCGTTATCTTCCTAACCGCATCGATACTACCGCTCGATTCCATTCTAATCTCGACTTTGTATCCCTTTGATCTCATATATTTCTCAAATTCCTTTGATAGATCCTCCAACGGTTTAGACAGAGATCCGGCGTTAAATATCACTAACGTGGCTTTTTTTAGCTCTGATTTCTGCTCGGATTTCTGTGCACAACCGCATATCAATAAACTCAACAGCAACAGAAATACGACTAACCTTTTCATTTTATCACCGTTATGCATGAACAAACATAACGATATAAATTTTTTGATGCTTTCATAAATTGGTTTTATGTTCAAGCTGCTATATGCAAACTGTTTTATTTCGTTACCGTTACTTGCAGAATATGATTACAAAAGAGGACGTTTATCACATAGCGAACTTAGCAAAAATCGAGCTGAAGGATGATGAGGTGAAAAAGTTCAGACAGGAGTTCGAGAAGATTCTTGAGTATTTCAGCATACTCGATGAGGTGCCGGAGGATGTCGAGCCAACTTATCAGGTTCACAACCTGAGTAACGTCTTTAGAGAAGACATCCCAGCCGAACCTTTGCCGAGGGAAGAGGTTTTGATGAACGCCAAGCACGTTGAGGATGGTTACTTCAAAGGGCCTAGGATAATGGAGGGCTGATCATGATCACGATTGCAGAATGGAGAGAGAGGCTCGAATCCGAAAGATGCTACGATCTGATTTCGGAACTTTTCGATCGAATCGAGAGAAGTAAGCTCAACGCTTTTATTACGCTGAACAAGGAGGAAGCTCTCAGGCTTGCGGAGGAATACGATAAGGGAAAGCTGAAAGGAAAGCTGGCTGGGATTCCAGTAGCTGTAAAGGACTGCATTTCAACAAGGGGTTTGAGAACCACGTGCGGATCCAAGATGCTTCACAACTACATCCCGCCATTCGATGCGCATGTTGTTGAAAGGTTGAGGCAGGAGGGTGCGATCATAATTGGTAAGACCAACATGGACGAATTCGCCATGGGAACGACTACCGAAACCTCATACTTCGGAGTTGTTAGGAATCCCTACGATCTTGAAAGGGTTGCCGGAGGTAGCAGCGGAGGAAGCGGAGCGTGCTTGGGAGGAGATGAGAGCGTTTTGGCTTTGGGAAGCGATACGGGCGGAAGCATAAGGTGTCCGGCATCGTTCTGTGGAGTCGTTGGCTTAAAGCCCACTTACGGCTTGGTTTCGAGATACGGACTCATTCCTTATGCAAATTCTTTGGAGCAGATTGGACCAATGGCATGCTGTGTTGAAGACTGTGCCAAGCTTTTGGAGGTTATAGCCGGAAAGGATCCGAGGGATTCCACGAACGCTGGAGTTGAATTCAGATTCAATCCGGTAGATAGAAAATTCAAGGTCGGAATAATTGGGGAGATGGGCGGGAACGATGATGTAATGGGGAAGTTCGAGGAGGTCGTGAACGAAATAATCAAGCCCAACTTTGAAGTTGTCGAGGTTTCGATGCCATCCTTCAAATATGCTCTGCCGGCTTACTACATCATAGCCATGAGCGAAGCATCTTCGAATCTTGCGAGATACGACGGCGTTCGATACGGTTACGCTTTGGATAAGCTTGACACTTGGACGAAGTATTTCTCAAAAGTTAGAGCCGAAGGGTTTGGAGAGGAGGTCAAGAGGAGAATCATGCTCGGAACCTACGCTTTATCAGCCGGATATTACGGAAAATACTATCTCAAGGCTTTGAAGGTAAGAACTTTGGTTAAGCGGGACTTCGAAAGAGCTTTAAAGGACTGCGACGTCCTAATTGCTCCGACGATGCCAGCCTTACCATTCAAGATAGGCGAGCTTGCCGATCCGCTCACCATGTATAAGATGGATGTAAACACCGTTCCTATCAACTTAGCCGGAGTTCCGGCTTTATCGATACCCATTGGGTTCGTGAAAGGATTGCCTGTTGGCATGCAGATCATCGGAAGGTACTTCGAGGAGAACACTATTCTCAGCTTCGCTCTCAAGATAGAGAGGGAGGTGAAACATGAAATTTGATCCAAAGGATTGGCTTGAAAGGGTTGAGAGAGATTTTGAGTCTGCTTGGAAGAACAGCATTGAAGTTTTGCCCGAAAGGGATTTGAATTCTATTTATCCTCGCTACGGTTATTGCGTAGGCGAGGAGCACCCTCTTTTCAAGACCATTTTCGAATTACGTAAAGCTTATCTTTCTTTGGGTTTTAAAGAGGTTGTTAATCCGCTTATAGTGGAGGATGTCCACGTTAGGAAGCAGTTTGGAAAGGAAGCTTTGGCAGTTTTGGACAGATGCTTCTATCTCGCAACCCTGCCAAGACCGGATGTAGGCTTATCTAAGGATAGGATTGAAAAGATAGAGAGAATAATCGGAAGATCCGTTGGGGATGACGAAGTTAAGACTCTTCAGAAGACCTTTCACTCTTTCAAGAAGGGAAAGATCGACGGAGACGATTTAAGCTACGAGATCGCCAAAGCCTTAAAGGTTGACGATGCCATAGCCGTGAGGATTTTGGATGTGGTGTTTCCGGAATTCAAGGAGCTGAAGCCTGAAGCAACAACCTTAACGCTCAGGAGTCACATGACGACGGGATGGTTCATAACGCTCAGCAAGATAGCCGATAAGCTACCTCTTCCGATAAAGCTCTTCAGCATCGATAGATGCTTTAGAAGAGAGCAGGGAGAAGATGCCACGAGGCTTTACACATACTTCTCGGCAAGCTGTGTTGTTGTGGATGAAGATGTAAGCGTTGATGAAGGAAAGGCTATAGCTGAAGCTCTGCTGAGGAAGTTCGGCTTCAAGAAGTTCAAGTTTAAGTTGGATGAAAAGAGGAGCAAATACTACATCCCCGAAACTCAGACGGAGGTCTTTGCATTCCATCCGAAGCTCGTCGGCAGTAACACGAAATACAGCGACGGCTGGATAGAGATCGCCACTTTCGGCATATACTCCCCAACGGCTCTATGCCACTACGATATCGAGTATCCCGTTCTGAACTTGGGATTGGGCGTTGAAAGGCTTGCGATGGTTCTCTACGGCTACTCCGACGTTAGGGAGATGGTATACCCACAGCTTTACGGCAGAATCGAACTCAGCGATCTGGACATAGCAAGGGCTATCAAGGTTAAGGAAGTTCCCAGTCCGGCTGGGCTTAAGATTGCGAACGCGATAATCGAGACCGCAGATAGGTATGCGAACGAAAACAGTCCTTGCGAGTTCTTAGCTTGGGAGGGGCAGATATTCGGCAAAAACGTTAGGGTTTACGTGGTTGAGAGGGAAGAAGGAACGAAGCTCTGCGGACCTGCTTATGCGAATGAAATAGTGGTTTACAACGGTAGCATTTACGGAATTCCGAGGAATGAGAATTGGAGGGAATACTTTGAGAACGGAGTTCCGACCGGCATAAGATACATCGATTCGTTCGCCTATTTGGCTTCGAGCGTAATTGAAAGGGCTGTTGCTGAAGGGCAAGAGGAGGTAGAGGTAAGAGTTAGGGTCGTCGAAGGGCTTTCTGACATAAATCTATTCTTACACGATAACGTTCGGAGATACATAGCATCGACGGGCGGGAAAATAGACATCAGAGGACCGATGTTTGTAACCGTTAGGGCTGAGATCGAACGGTAATTGTAGCCCGCCGTGTGGAATCCCCATCATGCTTCTCAGGGGACGCATGGCTGGCGGGCTCGTTAAGAGGTATATCTATAGATTTAAAAAGGTATCTCCAGGTTGAGATGGCGAGAACCCCGTTTACTAACGGAGACCTCAAAGCCCTATATCCGACTGTTCGGTAGTTCGCGGTAACAACGACATCGCACCCGATTAGAAATAGTAGTAATACTCTCCCTTTGCCTTCTGCTCTCTGTCAAGCCTTGACCCGAGCTTGTTCACCCTCGGTCTCTTCGTCTCCTCATCTCTTCTGAAAGTTATGCCCAGATTCGAAAGGAACAAATTCATTCCCTCTCTCATTCCCATCGGCTTCCTCGCAATTCCCCTCCTTCCGGGCTCTCCTTGGAAAACCATCAGTCTATCGCTCACCATATCTATGAGGTATATGTCGTGATCGACTACGAGCACGCTTTTCGACATGTTCAGTGCGAATCTCCTGATCATTCTCGCAACTTCAGTCCTCTGCTCGACATCCAGATGTGCGGAAGGCTCGTCCAATAAATATAGATCGGCATCTCTCAACAAGCAAGCGACTATCGCGACCCTCTGCAGTTCACCACCGCTCAGTTCGTCCAGATTCTTGTCCATGATCTCCTCTATTCTGAGCGGTTTCAGAAATTCTGTTTTGTAATATGAAGAGTCAACCATCGGATTTATCTTCCTGAGAAACATCCCTACGGGTATGCTTACGTCCGCTTTGACGTATTGGGGTTTGTATGAAACCTTCAGATTTAGCTTGACCTTCTTCTCGTCATCCTCAAGGACTCCAGCCAAGATCTTGACGAACGTTGATTTTCCGGTGGCGTTTGGACCTACTACGCCGAGTACCTCTTCAACCTTTATATCTCCGCCCTCAACTTCAAGCCTGAACCCTTCAAAAGACTTCGTGAAAGACGGATACTCCACGAGAACCTTCTCACTCTCTCCTTCTCTTGGCTGGAATATCTCGAACTCTATCGGCTTGTCTCTGATCCTTACGTTCTCTTCAACCAAGTAGCCCCTCAGATACTGGTTTATTCCAACTCTCGCACCCTTCGTGTTGGTGATAACACCGTAAACTCCCGGTTCGCCGTAGCTTATGTGAACGAAATCCGCAAGCATGTCCAGAATAGCCAAATCGTGCTCTACTATAAGCACCGGCTTCTTCTCAGCCCAATCCTTTACGACTTTGGCAACGTTGATTCTTTGGTATATGTCCAGATAGGATGTTATCTCGTCCAAAAAGTAGAAATCGGCATCCTTCATCAAACATCCGGCAATTGCAATTCTCTGAAGCTCTCCGCCGCTTAGATCCTTGACGTCCCTGTTCAAAGAATGTTTCAGTTCCAACTTTTCGACGATCTCGTCTAAAATTCCGAGTTCATCTACCCTTTCAAGCAAATCTTTGACCTTACCCTTATAAACTTTCGGAATAGCTTCGATATACTGCGGTTTCTGACTCGTTTTGATCTTACCTTCGGCTAAATCCTTTAGATAGTTAAAAAGTTCAGTTCCCGAAAACCGCTCGCAGATCTCGTCCCAAGTTGGCTCCTCCCCGATTCTCCCTAAATTCGGCTTCAACTGTCCGGTCAGAATCTTAACAGCTGTAGTTTTTCCCGTTCCGTTTGGCCCTAAAAGTCCGACAACGTAACCCTTCCTCGGAATCGGTAAACCGTAAAGCACGAACCCGTTTTTGCCGTATCTGTGAACTTCCTTACCTTCGAGCTCGTGAGGTAAACCCACGATAGAAATCGCTTTGAATGGACACTTTTTAACGCAAATCCCGCATCCGACGCAGAGTTCTTCGGAAATTACTGCTTTTCCGTTTTTGATTACGATAACATCCTCAACACCGGTTCTTATCTTTGGGCAGTATTTTATGCACTCCTGTGCACATTTTTTCGGCTGGCATCTATCTTTGTCCACCACTGCGATCCTGAACTCTGGCATCGAATCTGGCAAGACGAGTCGTCTTATAAATTCTTTTCAACCTTAGCTTCGGGCGAAACACCATACGTTACGGACACGAAAATGGGAAGTCAATCGGGTTTTATTAACGTCTTTTCGATTCTCCGTGAATTAAAGCCGAAGCTACGAGGTGAGCGATTCTCAAAGCTTCCGGTATCTTCCCCTTAAATCTCGATGCTCTGATAAACGTTTTCGCCTCGTCGATTCCGCAACCATTAATCTGAACGAAAAGACCCTCAGCCTCATGGATTTCCCCAGCCTTCTCGATCAATTTCAGTCTTTCCTCGAACTTGTCAAGATTTCTCAACGCTTTATTGATTTCCTCGAAGTTAGGCATTCTGCGCATCACAGCAACAACGGGTATCCCAGTTCTCCTGTAAATCTCTCCTATGTCGGCTATGTTGAATCCCGCGAAGGTTATCCCGTCCAAAAATATGCACTTGAGTTGGATCTTGAATTTGGACGAGTTTACGAGCTCGATTATCTTGTCGGTCACATCGAAACCGTCAATCTCGATTTTGTCGATCAAAAATCCTTCGACGTAGCTTCCGGCTGTTACGCATCCGACGATGTAGGCTACACCACCCCCAAAGCTGTCGTCGAAACCTACGAATCTCCAAACCTTCATCAGAAAAATTTAAAAGCTGAGTTAAATTTATATTGTCTTAGCTTTTTGCAATTTTTACTTTCGGTGATGCTCATGTATGTTCGACTAAAAATTAGGGATACGGTTAGAGTTCCACCAAGAAGGCTGGGAGAGGACATTGAGGAGGTAATTAGGGATCTCCTCTGGGAGCAGTTTGAGGGCAGACTCGATAGGGAGTATGGAATGATCATAGGAATCGAGAGTATAGACAGCATCGGGGAGGGCAGAATTATAGAAGGCGATGGAGCCGTATATTTCGATGTGGAGTTCACTGCGATAGGATTCAAACCTCTGATGCAGGAGGTTATCGAGGGCGAAGTCGTCGAAGTTGTCGAATTCGGAGCTTTCGTTTCCGTAGGGCCCTTTGATGCTTTGCTTCACAGAAGTCAGATAATGGATGATTACATAGTTTACGACGAAAAGAATAAACGTTTGATAGGTAAGGAGACGAAAAGAACGATTGAAGAAGGGGATCTCGTAAGAGCGAGAATCGTTGCTTTGAGCTTGAAGGAGAGAGAGCCAGCTAAGAGCAAGATAGGTTTAACAATGAGACAGCCTTGGCTGGGTAACCTGAAGTGGATCGAAGAAGAGATAAAGAAACTTGAGGAGCACAGGTGAAGGATATGACGGAGTTGGCTTGCAGAAAGTGTAGATACATAAACATCGATACGGATGTCTGCAAGAACTGCGGTAGCACGGATTTAACGAAGGAGTGGTATGGATACGTCGTGATAATCGACCCTGAGAAGAGCGAAATCGCAAAGAAGCTTGGTATTAAGATTCCGGGAAAATACGCGCTGAAAGTGGGCTGATATGCTGAAGCTGACTGAAGAGCTGAGAAAGATCCTATCGGAGCCGCAGGGGAAGCTTTACGAGGGAGAAGGTGTTGAACCCATAAGGGTCGCTCTGTCAGAAATTAACTTCGCCATTTTGGCTTGTGTCGGTGATATAGTAACGTATTACGCACTCAAATCGCAATTTAAACCGGACATTGTCGTTATCGACGGTAAAAGTATTAGGAAATCTCTAAATGCTGATATTAAAGCCGAGATAGACCGGATGACTTCGGACTACACTACCATCGAGGCTAAAAATCCTGCTGGACACGTTACGGAGGATTTAGTTGAAAAGCTTTTTGAAGCCATCAAAATTGCGAAATCTGGGAGTAAAGCTAAGGTTTTTGTTGAAGGTGAGGAGGACTTGGCAGTAATGCCACTTGCCATCATGCTTCCAAAAGGCTCTTTAATCGTTTACGGTCAACCAAGGAGGGGAGTAGTTGCGGTAGCCGTAAGCCGGGAGAAGAAGGTTGATATGTTCGATCTCGTTAAGAGAATGGAAATTTTAGGTGGTGGAACCCTTGATAAGCTTAGGAGGTGGTCTGATGGAGATATTGGTTGAAAAGGACAGATACAATCCACTGCTGAAAAGGAGGGAGTTGCACCTCAAAATAGTCTACTGGGGAGAAGGAGCCACTCCTACGAGGCAGGCGGTGAGGGAGAAGATAGCCGGACTATTCAACGCAGAGTTGGACAGGATCGTCATCGACTACATTAAACCGGAATTCGGAAAGCAGGAAGCTAAGTGCTATGCCAAGATCTACGACAGCCGCGATGATCTCGTGGATATCGAGGAGGATCATATAATAAAGAGGAATTTCGGAGGCGGAGAAGAGGGAGAGGAAGGTGGTAGTGAAAGCGGGGAGTGAGGTGATCTGAATGGCGAAGGGTTCCGAATGCGTTTCCAAGTATTACGAGATTAAGGGAGATAAGGTCGTTAGGAAGAGGAAGTTCTGTCCGAGGTGCGGTGAGGGAGTCTTTTTAGCCGAACATCCGGACAGAAGGACGTGCGGTAAGTGCGGTTACACCGAGTTCAAGAAGCAGGGTTAGCCAGATTTAGAGATGAAGGCGCTCGGCATTGAAGGAACCGCTTGGAGCTTAAGCGTAGCGGTGGTTAACGAAAACGACGTCATAGTGATGGAAAGCGATCCATACATTCCCAAGGAAGGCGGAATACATCCGAGAGAAGCTTCTCAGCACCATTCCGAAAGGATAGGCGAACTGATAAGAAGGGTGTTTGCCAAAGTTAATCCTGAGGAGATCGACGTAATTGCGTTCTCTCAGGGGCCGGGAATGGGTCCTTGCCTAAGAGTGGTCGCTACGGTTGCAAGAGTTCTCGCTTTGAAGTTGAACAAGCCTCTCGTTGGAGTAAACCACTGCTTAGCGCATGTTGAGGTAGGAAGATGGAAAACCGGAGCGAAAAATCCGGTAACGCTCTACGTAAGCGGTGGAAACAGCCAAGTCATCGCGAGGAGGGGGAACAGATACAGAGTTTTCGGTGAGACACTTGATATAGGTATAGGAAACGCTTTGGATAAGCTTGCGAGGCACATGGGGCTGAAGCATCCCGGAGGGCCAAAGATAGAGCAACTGGCTAAGGATGGAAGAAACTATTACGAGTTGCCCTACATCGTCAAGGGAATGGACTTCTCGTTCAGCGGATTGGTTACCGCGGCTCAGAGATTATACGATTCGGGAGTTAGCAGGGAAGACGTAGCCTTCAGCTTTCAGGAGACCGCTTTCGCAATGCTCACTGAAGTTACTGAAAGAGCCTTGGCATACTTGGATCTTAATGAGGTCTTGTTGGTCGGCGGTGTAGGTGCGAATTCGAGACTTCAGGAGATGCTCAGAATTATGTGCGAAGACAGAGGGGCAAAGTTTTACGCCCCTCCGAAATACCTCATGAGCGACAACGGGGCTATGATAGCATATACCGGCTTACTAATGTTCAAGCACGGACATGTTACACCCATAGAAGAATCCTACGCGAAGCCGGATTTCAGAATTGAAAGCGTCGAAGTTAATTGGCAATGAGGCTCGACAAACTTCTGGTTTTGAAGGGTTACTTTTCGAGCCGGTCGAAGGCTAAGGAGTTCATAAAAAGGGGGCTCGTTAAGGTTAACGGGAAAATCGTTACGAAACCGTCGACTGAGGTCGAGCTTTCGGCTGAAATAGAGGTAATCGCTGAAGAAAAACCAAGAGGATACTGGAAGCTGAAGGAATTGGACGAGAGATGGAACTTCATTAACGAGGGTGATGTCGTTCTCGATCTCGGAAGCAGTGCTGGTGGCTTCCTGCTTTACGCGAGCGAGAAGGTAGGGGAGAAGGGTAGGGTTTACGGTATAGAATTCAGCAGGGAGTTCGAGAAGGAGCTCAGAAGGATCGAAAGCGAGCGGAAGAACGTCAAGATATTCATAGACGACGCTTTCAGATTCGATGTTTCGAAGCTCGAACCTCTGGATGTCATTCTAAGCGATCTTACGCTCGACCCGAGCTCATCCTTTAAGGCAACATCGAGATTCTTTCCGCTGTTAAAGCCAAACGGTTTAATACTGTTCGTTATGAAAACAGGTTTAGATTTCGAGAAGCCGGATTTCGGTGAACTGGAGGTAATCGATGCCGTAGATTCCGAAGACAGACGTGAAACTTACTTCCTACTGAGAAAGAAGAGAATGAACTGATGCGTTGGTAAAATCGCCGAGAGATAGCCCGGAGTCGCAAAATTTATCTAAACTACTTCTACGGCCATTGGAACGACGATTCCGCCGTTCATACGTCAAATAATTTATGCCCCGGCCGGGATTCGAACCCGGGTCTGGGAGTCCGCAGCCCCCAAGGATATCCAGGCTACCCCACCGGGGCTGTATAAAAAATTAGAGGAACTCCTCGAACTTGCTCCTTTTTTTCCTCTTTCTTTTATCCTCTCCCTTCTTATTATTCTTTTTGGATCTATCATCGAGTAACTCTTCGAATTCCTCATCGCTGACCGGCTTTAAATCCAACAACTCCTCTACTTTCTTCGATCTCTTCAGCCTCATCTCTTAGGCTGAATTTAGAATGGAGGTATATATCCTTTTTCCTTAAATCCTCGACACAATTTTATTTTAATCCTATATTATGGTATCTTGCACAGATCTTAGGTATGATCTTCAATTATGCGAAAAGTTTAAATATCAAGCGGTTCAACATCAACCGATGCCTAAGTTGCCCGAATGCAAGACCGTTTACGAACTCTTTTGGTTTAGATTTTGGTTTAGCTATCAGTAACTGAGCCCATCTTTTCGCGTCTTTGTTTTTCCGTTGGGGGTGTCTTTATGGTTGGCAAAATGAGGCGGTTGGGGAGGATCGTCAAAAACGGCAAAACCCTGATAGTCCCGATGGATCACGGGATATCCAAACCAATTAGGGGCTTGGAAGACATCGACGGCGTTCTGAGAAGAATAGACGGAGTCGTGGATGCCGTCGTTCTTCATAAAGGTGTCGTGAAGAGATCCAAGTTCGTTGCGGAGATGGAGATGGGTCTGATTATCCATCTGAGCGCATCCACATGCTTGGTCGATCCGAACGATAAGAGGATAGTCACTTCGGTGGAGAAGGCTATAGAGCTTGGAGCGGATGCTGTGAGCATTCACGTAAACATCGGATCAAAAACTGAGGGAAGACAGATTGAGGAAGCGGGAAGGATTGCCGAACTCTGCGACTCTTGGGGAATGCCTCTGCTCGCCATGATTTATCCGAGGGGTGAAGGGATAAACGAGAAGGATCCGGAGATGGTTAAGCATGCCGTGAGAGTTGGTTACGAAATCGGTGCGGATATAGTTAAGACGAACTACACTGGCGATCCGGAAACGTTCGCTGAAGTTATAGACGTTGCCGAGATACCGGTAGTCGTAGCCGGCGGCTCGAAGACTGATGAGTTGAAGCTGCTTAAAGACGTCAGAGATGCGATTTTAGCCGGAGCTATTGGCGTTGCAATCGGCAGAAACGTATTCCAGCATAAAAATCCGGAACTAATCGCAAAAGCTTTAAGAATGATTATTCATGACGGTGCGGACGTTGAAGATGTAAAGGGGGTTTTGTATGAAGGAAGCTTGGCTCTTAGCTGATGGAGAAAATTGGGAAGAGGAAAAGGAGAAAATAAAGGATGCCATAGAGATCGGATACACCGGAGTCGTCGTAAGGGAGGAGTTCGCAGATAAGGCTAAGAAGCTCGGAAGGCTTAAGGTTTTCGCAAAGAAGAACGAGGAAGCCGAAGGAAACGGAGAAAGAGCGGTTTTCGTAGACATATCTTCGGCAGAAGATCAGGAGAGGGCTGTAAAGCTTTCCGAGGAGGTGGATTACCTATTCCTTTCATTCTCCGATTGGAAGATAATACCGCTCGAAAACCTCATCGCGATGAAAAAGAAGGCTAAGCTAATAGCTATCGTAAACACTTTGGAGGATGCGAAGGTAGTCCTTACCACGCTTGAGAAAGGTGCAGACGGTATAGCTGTCAGAGAGGATAGAAGAGAAATTCTGAGGCAATACCACGAGCTTGCGAGCGGAGAGAAAGGCTACGTCGAATTGAAGAGGGCTAAGATAACGGAAATAAAGCCTCTTGGCGTTGGGGATAGGGTCTGCATAGATACCGTGACGCTAATGGAAGTCGGAGAGGGTATGCTCGTAGGAAACAAAGCCGGATTTATGTTCCTAATTGCGAGCGAGAGCGAGGAATCGGAATACGTTGCATCCCGTCCGTTCAGAGTGAATGCGGGTAGCGTAAACGCATACATAAAGGTAGGAGACAAGACGAAGTATTTAGCCGAGCTGAAGGCTGGAGATGAGGTTGAAATAGTCAGATACGATGGAAGCACGAGAAGGAGTTACGTCGGAAGGGTTAAGATAGAGAAGAGACCGCTCATTCTTATAAAAGCGGTTGCCGATGGAGAAGAGGGAACCGTAATACTGCAGAATGCTGAAACGATCAAACTGATAAATCCGGAAGGTAAGCACGTTTCGGTTTCGGTGCTTAAGCCCGGAGATGAGGTTCTGGTTTGGATCGGAGAAAAGGCAAGGCACTTCGGAGTCGGAGTTAAGGAGTTTATAATCGAGCGCTAATTTTTATATTAAATATTAATTTTAATCCCCTTTCTCTCCAAAACAGTCCTACATCTTGCGCAGTATCTCCAGTCCTTAATATCCGTATCTATTATCGAGTTCGAGAAGTGCATGACGCATTTCGGATCGTTGCAGTGCAAAAGCCCCAAAACATGCCCTATTTCGTGCATAGCTTCCTTAAGTGCTCTTAGCTTAAGCAACGCATCGTTGGGCTTATCGCCATAGAATTCGGGTCTCAGACGCTTTAGAGATATAATGGCTCGGTTTCCTCCGACTTCTGCTTCACCGAAAACGAAGTTCAGCCTATCCGCATATAGATCGACTTCGGTAACCCCCAAAACGATCTCGCAGAGGGGCTTAATTCTGAGGAGAATCGCGGTAGAGTTAAACTGATTCCTTTCCGGATTGAAAGCATCCATTGGAACTTCCATCGGGATGAGGATCTTACAGCAACCGAAAACGCACTTGAGCTTGTCTCTAAGAAACGTTAAAACGTCCTCATCGACTTCACCTATCGGTCTTATGCATAGATCCATGCAACCACCTCAAGAGCTCTCATATAAGCTTTCTTGTTTTATTCTATCGCGATAAACGACTCTGATCACGATCAAGCTGATTTCGAAAAATAAGAGCATTGGAACGGCAACCATAAGCTGAGTGAAGACGTCTGGTGGTGTTATAGCCGCACCGATTACGAAAAATGCAACGTAGAGGTGCCTTCTGTAATATTTCAACGTTTCATACTTCACGATACCGTTTCCGACTAAGATGCACATTATGAGAGGCATTTCGAAAACGAAGCCGAATACGACGAGCATTAAAACAACGAAGCTTATAAAATCCGAAATGGAGTAGTAGGCTAAAGCGCCCTGCTGAACGGCTAAGCTGTATAGGAATTTCATGAACAGCGGGAGCATTACAACGTAACCGTAGGCAACTCCAGCCGTGAATAGAATTGCTCCGACGATCAGATACTTCACGGCATCGGACTTACTGATCTGGACGTTGTTCAGCAGATCCGTTCTCTCCTTCAGAGTTCTGTAGATGGTGTGAACTATGTATGGCAAAGCGACGGCGAATCCCAAGTAAAGAGAAATTTTGAGTTTTAGCATCAGAGGTTCGAGCGGGTGGAGGTAAACGATATGAGCACCCTTCGGAAGTAGATCCGCTTTGACCTTCTCTATTATCCAGTCGGTTATGAACGTGAAAGATATAGCCCAAACGGATACTATAATTACAACTATTCTGAACAGCTTTCTTCTTATACCTAAAAGTATCTCGGCTATCTCCGTAGCCGTTAATTCTGCCATCGTCCCACAGTCACGGCTTTTGTTTATAACTCTTGTTCAAACCAAAATTCTTAAATTCAAAATCGAGCTTCAAAGTTTTAAGCCGCCGTGGCTTAGCCTGGTAGAGCGGGTGACTTGTAATCACCAGGTCCCGG
This sequence comes from Archaeoglobaceae archaeon, assembly GCA_015523335.1. Taxonomy (GTDB): domain Archaea; phylum Halobacteriota; class Archaeoglobi; order Archaeoglobales; family Archaeoglobaceae; genus WAKM01. Next base: position 24,012 of record WAKM01000037.1, read on the forward strand.
GTTCAAATCCCGGCGGCGGCTCTTTTCTTTTTCAAATCGTAAAGTTAAATAATGTCGGAATCCATACTTTTATATGTGAACGTTCTTCAGGCTGAGGAACTGATCAGAGAGTTGATCGAAAGAGTTGCCGGAGAAATCGGAGTGATCATCTACGAGCTCCACCCTAAAAAGGAGTTCACGGACGAGCAGATAGCAATGGAACTTGGAGTGGAAATAAATGAGGTCAGGAAGGCTTTGTTCGCATTATACGAACTCGGTCTTGCGGAATACCGCAGGAAGAGAGATGATGAGACTGGTTGGATAGAGTACTACTGGAAGATCAATTACGAAAAGCAGAATGAGGTTTTAAAAAGGGAACTGCTCAAAACCAAGAAAAAGCTTGAAGAAAAGCTTCAGGATGAAACCATGACGGTCTACTACATCTGCGTGAACGGATGCATGAAGGTTACATACGAACAGGCTATGGAGTTCGACTTCACATGTCCGAAATGCGGTGCACCGCTGGAATACTTCGATTCAAGCATCGCGATCGAAAAGGTTAGGGAGGAAATAAGAAAGATCGATGAGATACTTGCAAATTTGAAGTAGCATGCACCCGTTGCTTGAAAAGGAAGGGTTTATTTTGGATGTCGATGGGGTTATTTGCAGGGGTAGGAAACCCATAATGGAGGGTGTTGAAGCTGTTAAAAAGCTTAAGGATTTGGGAAAAAAGATAATTTTCGTTTCGAACAACTCGACGAGGAGTAGGAGAATTTTTGTTGAGAGGTTCAACAGCTTCGGATTAGATGTCGACGAGAACGAGATTTTGCTCGCAACTTACGCAACCGCGAGATTCATCGCGAGAGAAAGAAGGAATGCGAAGGTATTTACCACCGGAGAAGCCGGACTTATAGAGGAGCTTGAATTGGCCGGAATTAAGGTTGTAGATTACGAAGATGCGGAATATTTGGTTGTTGGTTCGAACAGAAATATAAGCTACGAGATAATGACGAAAGCCCTAAGGCTGTGCTTGAACGAGTCGATCAGATATATAGCAACCAATCCTGACAGAATCTTTCCCGGCGAAGATGGTCCGATTCCCGGAACCGGAATGATAATCGGAGCGCTTTACTGGATGACGGGAAGGATGCCCGATGTGGTGATAGGAAAGCCTTCTGAAGTGATAATGAGGGAAGCCTTGCGGATCTTGGGCTTAAGAGCTGAAGACGTTGTAGTGGTAGGAGATCAGATCGAAATAGACGTCCAAGCCGGAAGAGCTATAGGTGCTGAAACTTTGCTCGTCCTTTCTGGAGTTACGACGGTTGATAACCTTAACGAGAAGATCGAGAAGTTCGGAAGACCGGACTACATACTCAACAACTTGGGAGAGCTTTTCGGTTAGCTTTAAAAATGCGACTTGGTATCTTATAGCATGAACGTTACGTTCGATAGAGACGGTAGCATCGGATACGTAACCCTTAACCGTCCGGAAAAGAGGAACGCCTTGAATTCCGAAATGCTGGCACAATTGAACAAAATTCTATCCGACGTATCCAAGGATGAATCGATAAAGGTCGTAATTTTACGCGGTAGCGGAGGCAACTTCTGTTCCGGACACGACTTGAGCGAACTTCTGAAGGATCCGATGGAGGTAAAAAGACATTTCGAGCTATGCGGGGCTGTTATGCATTCTATAAGGGGATTGCCCCAGCCGGTAATAGCAGAAGTGGAAGGATACGCAGTTGCGGGAGGATGCCAGCTCGTAGCGGTTTGCGATTTAGCAGTTGCGAGCGAAGATGCCAAATTCGGACTTCCGGGGATAAAGCTCGGCGTATTCTGCTTCACTCCAGTAGTGTTCGTAAGCAGAAACGTAAGCGTGAAGAGGGCTTTCGAGTTGGCGATAACCGGAGAGATGATTGACGCCAAAACGGCTTTGGACTGGGGTTTGGTCAACAGAGTCGTTCCGAAGGATAGGCTTGAGAAATCCACGAAGGAGTTAGCCGAAAAAATAGCGCGTTTCAGCTTTGAATCGATATCGTCCGGAAAGAGGTTTTTCTACAACCAGCTTGAGATGAACGAGTTTAACGCCCTTGCATACGGAATTAATACGATCTCATTGCATTCGGCATCCAAATCTGCAAGAGAGAAAATAAGATCGTTCCTTGAAAAAAGATGACAAAAATTTTTAATATTACCTTCGATAATTCTTATAATGACCACAGTCGGTTTCGTTTCGAGGTATCCTCCGGTTCACTGCGGAATTGCTGAGTATACTAAGTTCCTAATATCAGCCCTTCGCTCTTTAAGTCCCGAACTCAAGATCTACGCTTTTTCAACGGATGAGGCGCATAAGGAAAGATACGAAGACGAACTCGGTGTTGAGGTTATTCCGTGCTTCAAGCCTTCGGAGAGAAGCTATTCAAACCTTCTTTCCCAGCTTGCCGAAGTCGGAGGAGTTGATGTTCTGCACGTTCAACATGAATACGGTATATTCGGCGAAGGTAGGCACGTTATAGACGCTTTGATGAGGGCTAAGGAGGAAAAACTTGCAAAGAAGACGGTTATAACCATGCATACGGTCGATCATCCGAATTCGGAAAGGGATTTTGCTTTGAGGTTTCAGGCTTCGCTGAACAACGTCGATGCCGTTATAGTTCACAGCAACCTTCAGGAGTTCGAACTCCAGATGCAGAACGTCGATACTTCACGACTTTTCAGAATCCCCCACGGAACTCTGATAAATCCGTATTTAAGCTATACAAAAGGGTTTCTTTCGAAAAGCTTGGGCTTGAACGAGGAAAATTTTAGGGGAATTATCCTCGCAATTCCGGGATTCTTAAGGAAGGATAAGGGAGTCGACGTTCTTCTCGAAGCTCTGAAGCTCATCGAAGACATGAAGTTTACGCTTCTATTGGCTGGCGAGCCGAGGGATCAGGAGTTGCACGAATTGGTTGTGAAGAAGACCGAATACAGAACGATCGTGATCGAGCGGTATCTTTCGAGCGATGAGATCTTGAGAGTCGTAGCTTTGGCGGATGCTATAGTCCTGCCTTACAAGGACAGAAAAGGGGCTTATGCCGTAAGCGGAATTCTCCACCTTTCGATGGGCGGTCTGAAACCCATAATCGGTAGTAGAACTCCGAGACTCGTAGAGCTCTACCAATTCGCTCCCGACATGACCGTTCCGCCGAACGATCCGAAGGAACTCGCAAATAAGATCAGATGGCTCGTCGATAACTACGATTACGCTGTGGCGTATATGACGGAGCTCTACGGCTATGCGGCAAGAACTCAATGGATAAGAATGGCCTACAGGCATCTCAGACTTTACAGAAGCCTGCTCGAATGTTCATCTTCCTCCTGATTTTTTCTACGACGGCTTTTTTCTTTTCTATAGCCTTCTCCACTGCTTCGTCGATCCTTTTTCGCATTTCTTCGAAGTTTTTCGGCGTTTCTTCGCCGACCACCTTCTTTATCGGCGTGTAAGCCGATTCCCTGAACCTCGGCTTTAAAGGCTTCTTCCTTCCGTCTTCGATAACGTATGCACCCTCGCCATCTTCAAC
>WAKM01000038.1 GCA_015523335.1 Archaeoglobaceae archaeon
ATAACAACCCCGCTATCACCTTCACCTCCAAACTCTTCTTATTCCTCTTGAATACCTTCCTCTTCTTCACTATTCGAACTAGATCCTCCAACTTTGAAAGCATATACCTCCTATACCTTTTTTAAATTTCTACCTTATCTTGACAACTCCCTGTGGAGGAACATTTAAATATCCATCCTACAGCGATTCTCTGCTATGAGTAAAATAAGAAAGATGGTTAAGAGAAAGTCCAATCCGAACCTCGTTAGGCTGATCGATGAACTGCTTAAGGCTTCAGCGATGAACGATGCCCCGATATGGAAGGACATAGCCGAAAGGTTGGCTAAGCCAAAAAGACTATATGCAGAGGTTAACGTAGCTAAGATACAGAGATACGCTAATGAAGGCGAAACGGTGGTAGTTCCGGGCAAGGTGTTGGGCGGTGGCAGGATTTCGAAAGCCGTAACCGTCGCTGCGCTAAGCTTCTCCGAAACCGCCAAGAGGAAGATCACCGAGGCTGGTGGCAAGTGTATAACGATCAAAGAGTTGGTCGAGTCGAATCCTTCCGGTTCGGGAGTTAGGATAATGGCGTAAGGTGGTCGCGATGACCGTAAACGTTAAGAGGGTTTTAAAGCAGTTGGGTGATGACTACAAGGTGATAAACGCGGAGGGTCACATACTCGGAAGGCTCAGCAGTGTAATTGCTAAGAGATTGCTCAACGGCGAGAAGATAGTCGTGGTTAACGCGGAGAAAGCTATAATAACCGGAGACAGGGACATGGTGTTTCAGAGGTATAAGGAGAGATACGATAGGGGTAGCAAGGAGAAGGGACCATACTTCCCAAGACATCCGGAGAAGATATTCAAGAGGACAGTGAGGGGGATGTTGCCTTGGAAGAGTAGAAGGGGAAGGGAAGCATACAGAAGGCTTAGAGTCTTCATGGGCGTTCCAGATGAGCTTAAGGGTAGGGAGTTCGAAGTCGTTGAGTGCGCTTTGTATGAGAAGGTGTGCAAGACCGATAAGTTCGTAACCCTTGCTGATGTTAGCAGGTATTTGGGATTTAGGGGTGTTTGATCATGAGGATCGTGATAACGAGCGGTAAAAGAAAGACCGCTATTGCGAAAGCCGTCGTTAGACCCGGAGTGGGTAGGGTAAGGATAAATAAGATCCCGCTTGAGATCTACCAGCCCGAGTTGGCGAGGATGACCATAATGGAGCCCCTAATCATAGCGAAGGATCTCGCCAAGCAGGTGGACATCGACGTAACCGTAAACGGTGGAGGGGTAATGGGACAAGCTGAAGCCGCAAGGACAGCGATTGCGAGAGGTCTTGTGGAATGGAGCGGTGATGAGGAGTTGAGAAAAGCTTATCTACAGTATGATAGATATCTGCTCGTCAACGACGTGAGAAGAAAGGAGCCGAAGAAGCAGGGCGGAAGAGGAGCGAGAAAGAGGAGGCAGACGTCCTACAGGTGATCTATTTATGTTTCCCGTTCGGTGCTTCAGCTGTGGTGCCGTAATAGGACACCTCTACGAGGAATACAGAAAGAAGGTGGAGGAGGAAGGCAAAACTCCGAAGGAAGCTCTGGACGAGCTTGGCATAAAGAGATACTGTTGCAGGAGGATGTTCCTAACGTATAAGTCCGTGATTAAGGAGTTCGCCCGATTCCATGGGGCCGTAGGGTAGCCTGGTTATCCTCCCGGCTTCGGGAGCCGGTGACCCGAGTTCAAATCTCGGCGGCCCCATAAGGGGTGATGCCTATCAAAACCACATTTCCTTTTAAATATACTCGGTTCGAGAAGGCGAGGATTATCGGAGCGAGAGCTTTGCAGATAGCGATGGGTGCTCCCGTTTTGATCGAAACCGACAAGACGGATCCTTTGGAGATCGCGAAAGAAGAGTTCGAAAGAGGGGTAATCCCGATCACGGTTAAGAGAAGAAGAGAAAGCTTCGTTTGGCTTGAGAGATACGACCTCTTCTAATTTTTATTTTTGATGAAAAGCTCAACCTAAAAAGCTTTTATGGGATGCGTGCGTAATCCGCTAAGATGAGACTGTGGGTCGGAATCGACGACACGGACTCGCCGAAGGGTATGTGCACGACCTATTTAGCTACGTTGGCGATCGAAAGGCTTGAGAATGAAGGATTTAGGCTCATCGGATTTCCCCGCCTCATAAGGCTGAATCCCACGATTCCCTTCAAAACGAGGGGAAACGGAGCAGTGTCGTTTCTGATCGAGCTTGAGGATTCAAGAAAAGATGAGGTTATCGATATCGTTCGAGAGATAGTTGAGGATCATGCAGAGCTTGAGGATGAAAGGACTAATCCGGGGGTTGTGTTCGTAGATGCCGAAAGGGATGACGTCATGAATTTCCTCTCAAAGTTTGCGCTGAAAGCCGTTAGGGATGTAGTCCTTTTGGATGAGGCTCTTTTCATCATTGGCAAGTTCATGCTCCCTCATCTGAAGTTCAAGAAGGGTTTGGGTTTGATCGGCGCGCTCGCATCGATCGGCTTGGAACTTACGGATTACACCATAGAGGTTTTGGCTTACAGAAAGCCCGAAAGGTTCGGAACGAAAAGAGAGATCGACGAGGAGTCATTTTTCGATGCCGACTGGGAGACGTATCCGGGAACTTGGGACACCGTGGACTGGTGCAACGAAACGGTTGTAGCGGTTCCGAACTCGCCGGATCCGGTTCTCTTCGGCATAAGGGGTGATGACTTCCATGCAGTCATGAAAGCCTTCGAGCTCGTAAGGACGGAGCCGATAGACAGATACATGGTATTCATAACGAATCAGGGAACGGACATGCATCTGATTCACGAAGATGAAGTTAGGGAAGTCGAAAACTACCACTCATACATTCTGAGGGGGATAGTTATAGAAGAACCGCACGACATAACCGGAGGGCACGTGTTCTTTACGATAGAAACTAAGTTCGGGGAGATCAAGTGTGCCGCATTCGAACCGACCAAGCAGTTCAGACATGTAATCCGAAAGCTGAGAAAGGGAGATTTGGTCGAGGTTTACGGCTCGATGAAGAAGGATACCATAAATCTTGAGAAGATCAACATAATCGAGCTTGCCGAGATATGGGTTGAGGAGAATCCGATATGTCCGAAGTGCGGGAAAAGGATGGACTCAGCTGGCAAGGGCAAAGGTTTCAGGTGCAAGAGGTGCAAGACGAATGCTTTTGAGAAGGTTCGAAGAAAAATTGAAAGGGATTTAGATACGGGCTTTTACGAAGTCCCGCCTTGCGCGAGGAGACACCTTTCCAAGCCCTTAATCCGGATGAATGGCGTTAAGAGGCACATATTTAGATAGCTAAATACCGTGGTGCAGAATCCTTGTTACCTCTTCGGGCAGATTCTCCTCCCTTATCTTCCTCTCGACTTCACCTCTATCAAATTCGAAGTCGTAGATAGATACATCCAAGCTCCTCGTGTCTATCAGAGCGAAAGTCGGGTTGTTGCCCTTCATGTAAAATCCGCATACTCCGGGGCATACCACTTTACCGTAAGAAGTTTCCGCAATAAATGGCTCGTATCCTCCGACTATGAGCATCTCATACTTCTTCAGAGGTGCGAGCAATTGCTCGTAATACGTCGAAGGCTGGTTGGGAAGGACTTCACCGTTTATCGGATCGAACGGACTGCCGAACGTGAACAGGAACTCGTTGTCTCCGAATCTCTCCGCCAAGAATCCCGGAACCTCGTTTCTAATCCAGCTTCTGCCTTCCTTCCCCAACTTCTCCCTGTTCCATTCTACCATGAATCTATCGAACTCCGGAATCTCCTCCTTCTCATCCTCGCTCATATCCTTCCATCTCGCAATGAGGTGGTCTATCCTTCCCCTCGTAGCTATTATGCCTCTCTCGACCATTAACTCGTAAACCTCTCTGGGATACGGCATGTAACCGAAAACGCCCAGAATATATATTCCCTTTATGTCCTTCCCTTCGTCTTTCAGCTTTTCTACTTCCTCAAGCAATCTGTTCAGCGCAATCAAATTTCCGTGCAAGTTTGAGGCTACTACGATCATCCTATCACCTCCGCTCAAACAATGAGCTTAGCTTATAAATATTTTAGGACTAAAGCTTTAAATATTTAATAATCGAACCTTATAGAGATGATAGCCCTTCTATTAGCCCTGATATTTGCAATAATGCTGATATCTCTACTTAGCCTCTTCATGTGGCTCAGTCTTAAGGGAGTGGGAAGAGACAGAAAGTTTTTGGACGTTCTATTGGTCAACATAATTGCCGTGATGTTCTGCGGTATAATCTACTGGATTATGAGTTTAATTCCCACGTATGCCATGTTCGCTTCGATTGTAACCGGATTGGTCTACGTGATCCTGATCAGATCCGTTTTGAGCATTAGGCTGTGGGAAGCCTTGCTCGTTATATTCTTCTCGGCTTTCGCATCCTCACTCGTGCTGTTCGGAATAGCGCAATTTACAAAGATCGGATTATTCGAAGACTGGGCTTACCAACTGCTAAGGCTTGAAATAGCCGCGGATCTCATCAAATATCTGATAAAGAACTATCACGTAATCGTCGAGCAGTTCGAAAAGCTTATAAAAATCAGTAGATGAGCCTCTGAACCGGAATTATCAGAATATCCCTCGCTCCAACCTTCTTGAGTTGTTCCAGAACTTCGAAAAGCTTATCCTCGTGAACGACAACGTGAACTGCCAGCATGTTCTCATCAGATTCAACCTTCATGACCGTTGGCCCTTTCAAGCCTGGAACTATCCTTTTAACATCCTCCAACGCATCTTCCGGCACGTTCATCATCAGATACATCATACCCCTCGCATTCAAAACGCCCCGAATTGACGTTACCAAGGCTTTAACCTCGAAGCTTTCTTTCCACTCCTTGTTCACGATCAGAACGGCTTCGGTCTCAAGAACCTCCTCGACCACTCTCAGGTTGTTGATCTTAAGAGTCGTGCCGGTTGATGTTAAATCCAAAATAGCATCCGCGATTCCGATCTGCGGAGCGTTCTCGCATGCCCCCGAAACTTCAACTATCTCGACTTCTATCCCCTTCTCATCAAAGAATCTCTTGGCGATGTTTCTGAATTCCGTAGCCACTCTCATACCTTCAAGATCTTCAACAGATCTTACGCTCGATTCCGCCGGAACAGCGATAACCAATTTGGCTTTTCCGAATCCCAATTTGAGCAGAACGTCAACATCAACTCCGGATTCGACTACCATGTCGTAGCCCGTAATTCCAGCCTGAGCGGCGTTCATGTAAACGTATTCCGGAATGTCCTTAGCCCTCGCAAAGAGAACGTTTATGTTGGGATTGTTGGTGGAAACTATCAGTTTTCTCTCTTCGATTTCCGGCTTAATTCCAGCCTGCTTGAGCAGTTCTAAGGCTGGCTGGCTCAACCTTCCCTTATTCGGAACGGCTATGATCATGAGAACATCCTCCTGACCTTCTCGAACATACCCTCCGGACTCTTTAAGATTATTATTATCAGCAGAATGTATAGAAATATCTCATCCGAAACGTTCAGCGATAGCTTTTGGACTATCCAGACGAAAATGTAGTTCTTGGCGAGGTAAATCAGAAACGCTCCGACTATAGGTCCGTATATCGTTCCCAATCCTCCGATAACAGCCGCCAGAATTATCATCAGCATCAGAGGGATGTCGAAGAGATCTGGCCCAACGGTGATCCTGTAGTGAACCATCACAGCCCCAGCCAAGCCGGCGAAGAATGCGCTGAGGCAGAATGCAATCAGCTTATACTTGACCACATCAACTCCGACGGCTTCAGCAAGCTCCTCATCCTCTCTGATCGCCTTGAGCTTAATCCCCAACGGACTCTTAACTACGTAAACGATCGCGACGATGCATATCAGCATGAAGATCAGGGAGATGTAATACTCGGCTATCAAGCTTGAAGCCAATGAGCTCTCGAATCCGATCGAAAAACCCTCGTATCCACCGAAAACATCCGAATACACGTTCAAAAGCTGGATGCATATTAAGGGAAGTATTGCGGTAACCAAGGCTAGGTAGTATCCTTTGAGTCTCAAGCAGATCGCTCCGATTGCGAAACCGAAGGCAACAGCCATCAGACCTCCGAGGATTATCGTAACCCAGATCGGCAGATGCGGAATCGTTATGCCCAACCTCTCCGGATTTTGAAGTAAAGCTGTCGTGTAAGCTCCGATCCCTATGAAGACCGTGTGCCCCAAGTTGATCTGTCCAGCGTAACCGGCTATGAGATCCCAGCTTACCACGTAGACGACGAATATGAACGTCAATCCCAAGAGGTATACTACCGACTGCGGGGCGAAGAAGGGAAGTATCGTCAATACGGCCAATGACACCAGCGCCAGCCACTTCATTCACTCCACCCCGAACAAGCCCTTCGGTCTAACTATGAGTATGAATATTATCGTCGCCAAAGCGGCAATTTCAGCCCATCTCGGCTCGTAGAACATCGAAATCGCGACCTGTATGAATCCGATTATGAAAGACGCAATTATGCTACCACGAACGCTACCCAAACCGCCGAGTATGACGATGGCAAAGGCGTATATCAGAACCCTGAAGGCCGTAGCGGGATTCACCGCATATATTTGAGCGTATAGGATTCCGGCCAAGCTTGCTAAGATCGCTGAGATCATCATCGTAACCGAGTAAACCCACTCGACGTCTATTCCCACAAGCATAGAAGCTTCCATGTCCTGTGAGGTCGCCATTATGAACTTACCGACCTTCGTTCTCCTTATGAAGAGATCCAGACAGATTATTACTACAATCGCGATTCCCAGTATCACCAGTCTGTTTGTCGGAACCGGCACACCTGCAATGGTAACCAATCCCGAAACGAGCGATGGGTAAGATTGGGATATGTCTTTGAATATCGCCAACAGAATTTCTTTAACGAGCAATGCCAAGGCAAGCGTTATCAGAATGACCATGACTTCGTATTGCTTTATCGGACTTATCAAAAAACGGTAAACGATCCAGCCGAATGCACCGACCAATAAAATGGCCGGAATTATTGAGAAGAACCCCAAATAGGGATAAAGGAGAATCGCAAAGTAAGCACCTAAAACGAAGAAAATTCCGTGTGCGAAGTTAAGGATCCTTGCAACTCCAAATACCAAGCTGAAGCCCGAAGATACCAAAGCCCAGATCGAACCGATGATGATGCCGTAGATCAGGACTTCCAGCATCCACCGCAAGGAAATTAAAAAAATTTAAGAAGTTTACGATGTTAAAGCAAGGCAAACGTTAAACCAGAGTTTTCAGATATTAATTTCGTTTTCTTCTAATTGCGTAGGCTAAAGCCAATCCCGTAAGTCCGACTGCAATCTCGAAGCCCGGTGTTCCCTTTTCTTCCTTCTTTACCGTTTCCTTAGCTCCACTCTGCTTTATCCAGCTTGGAAGGACGAGCTTTCCCGTAGCCATGTATTTCGGATAGAGCACGACCTGCTTTCCTTTCTGCCACTGGCATATCCAGTTTCTGACGAATCCGTCACCCCAAACCAAATCGTGGTTCTTCGTGAACGCTATCTTACCCCTGACACCTTCGAACGGATGCGTCCTGTTGAACTTCTCGAGGTATTTAACCAGAACATCCGGATCGAACGGATTCTTCTCGCCAGCCTTCGCCGCCATCTCAACGGCTTCCTTGTATAGATAAACCGCATCGTAGCATCCGTAAGCGCTGTAAGCTTCCGGTAGGTGTCCATACTTAGCCTTGTATGCATCCAAGAAGTGCTTCATCTTATCGTTTATCGGTATCGGAACTCCTCCACCGTCGGCTGTGTATATCTCTCCGAAGCACTTTCCATCCGTCGCCTTCCAGTAATCCGGATCTATCGCCGATAGATCGTGCCCGGCTATGGGTATCCTTATCCTCATGTCAGCCCACTGCTTTACGAGTGAATCACCCCTAACGTGGGCTAATATCGGAACTATGACATCGGCTTTCTCCTGAGCCTTGAGCAGGAATGAAGAGAAGTCAGTCTGTCCCCTCTCGGCTTTTTCGTCCATCACTATCTCGTAACCGTGTTTCTCAAGCAAAGGCTTGAAAACTTTCATTACGTCGTCAGTCCACAGGGCGTTGTCTCTGATTATCGCGACCTTCTTTATGTTCAGCCCCTGAGATCTCAAGAAGTCGAGCATCGCAACCATGTCGAGCGGAAACGTAGAAGCGTTGAGACCGAGGGGTCTGAAGAAGTATTTGTAATGCTCGTAATCCTGAGCGACCTTATCCGTCAGCCTCGGCGATGAAGCGTCTCCAAGCCAGATGACTTTGTGACCTTCCCTCGCCAGATCAGCCATCGTATCAAGCATCGAAAGAGCAACTCCGCTCGAAAATCCGCCTATTATCACCTTGCAACCCTCATCGACGACGAGTCTTCTGAATTCAGATGTGGCCGTGTTCTGATCGAGCTTCGTATCTGCAACGACCACTTCGATCTTTTTACCCAAAATTCCTCCATGCTCGTTTATCTCATCAGCGGCAAGTTTCACTGCATGCTCCATTGCTGTTCCGTATTTAGTCTCCATTGGTCCGATAACTCCGATTTTGATTACGTTTTTGGCACTCGCTGTTGGCATGATTATTGCTATCAACAGTAATACAGCTATGAGCAACCTCATGTCCGAGCGTTGGGATGACAATATTTAAATATTGTGTAAATGAGTAACAAATTAGCATGCTTAAAGTTGAGAATGTTACAAAGAGGTTCGGTGAAATAAGAGCTTTAAACGGGGTTAGCTTCAAGGTAGGCGATGGGGAGATACTCGGGATAATAGGCCCCAACGGGGCTGGCAAGACTACGTTGTTCAGCATTATATCTGGATTCATAAAGCCCGATTCCGGAGATGTGAAGCTGAACGGGAGAAGCATAGTCGGAAAAAAGCCGAGTCAACTTGTAAAGATGGGTTTGGTTAGGACTTTCCAGATAATCAAAGTTTTCAAGCACATGACGGTTGAGGAAAACTTGGAGGTCGCGAACTTCAACGGAAAAACGTCCGAAATCCTCAAATCGGTCGGTCTGTGGAACAAGAGGAGCATGCTCGCGAAGAACCTATCCCAAGGAGAACTCAGAAGGCTCAGCATTGGAATGGCTCTCGCTACCGATCCCAAGATACTGCTTTTGGATGAGCCGTTCTCGGGCTTAAGTCCGAAGGAAGCCGAAGATTTGGACAGAATCATCAGAACCCTCAACGAAAACGGAATCACGCAAGTGATCATCGAGCACAAGCTCAAGGAACTGTTCAACTTAGCCGAAAAGGTTCTTGTTCTGAACTTCGGAAAGGTGATATTCGAAGGTTTGCCGGATGAAGCGGTTAAAAACGAAGACGTGATAAGGGCATACCTGGGCAGTGTCAGGCATGCTTAGGGTTGAGAATTTGAACGCGTTCTACGATAAGGCGCAGATACTCAGGAATGTAAACCTTAAAGTCGATAGAGGGGAGGTAGTGGCTGTTTTAGGTCCGAACGGAGCCGGAAAGACGACTCTGCTCAGATCGATCTGCGGACTCGTTAAAACGAAGGGCAGAGTAATATTCGCCGGAAGGGACATAACAAAGCTAAAGCCTCACGAAAGAATAAGGCTGGGGATTTCGATCTGTCCTGAAGGAAGAAGGCTTTTTCCCAACATGACGGTTGAGGATAACCTTAGACTGGGCGCCCTGCTTGAAGAATGCAACGATAGGCTTAGATACGTCTATAACCTTTTTCCGAGGCTTAAGGAGAGGAGAAATCAGCTCGTAAAGACCATGAGCGGTGGAGAGCAACAGATGGTGGCTATAGGCAGAGCTTTAATGTCGAATCCGAAGTTGATGCTCTTGGATGAACCTTCGATGGGTTTAGCGCCGATAGTCGTCGAAAATATCGCCAAAGCTCTGAAGAGGATAAAGGAAGAATTAGGAATTTCGATTTTACTCGTCGAGCAGAACATAAGCTTGGCTTTCGAGGTTGCGGATAGAGCTTACGTTTTGGTTAAGGGTGAAATCGTTAAAGAGGGTTCAATTGAGGAAATGCAAGGTTTAGAGAGGGAGTATTTTGAAGTTTAATCGGTTTCGAAGCGCGGAATGAAATGTTCGCACTCTTAACTTGAGAGTAGGTTATCTTTACACCATCGTCTAAAGTTGAATTATGGATGACATCGCTAAACTTGGCGATTTGGCTTTGAAATTGGAGAGATACAGGTGCTTGATAACTCTGGCTTTAAGCTGGGTCATATTCGGAATGATCTTCGGCTCCATGCTAACGCTGGCGAACAGTCTAATGCTTTTGGGTTTCGGATTTCGGATATTTTGGATTTTGTTTGTAGTAGCCGGAGTTCTCTCCGGATACACTTACGGCAGATTTCTGAGGTATGCTCCACCTGAAAGCGATATCCGATCGAGGAGATGGATTGTCGGTCTAATACTAACGTTCATACCGTTCGTGATTACGTATTCGGTGATTCCGAGGATTTTCCACGTGAACACCCTATACTTCAGCACCGTGTGGTATCCGTCGCTCGGCATCGGATTACTCCTATGCGGTCTCGCTGCGGAGAGGATGGGCGGGGCTATGAAACATACCGGAGCAACGATATCCGTAACGTCGCTAATACTCATACCCATCTCACGAATGACACCAAACCTTGACACCGTGATAGGAGCGGAGCTACTGTGCCTCTCGATGATGATGCTAATATATTTCGTAACCGCGGTTTACATATTTTTCAGAGCTCAGAGGGTTGTTTACTCCTGACGGCACCGTCAGTGGTCAGTATGCTCAACGACGACATAATTCATTCGAAGAGATTTCTCATAATGACCGTTCTCTTCGTTTTTAGGGAAATGACAGAAGGAGATTTAGCAAAGGCGACCGGAATAGGCTGGGGTAGCTTGAGCACACATCTATCAAGACTCGAAAAGAAAGGATACGTAAAAAGAAAGAAAGCTATAACGAAACAGGGAATTAGGACGGTCGTAAGCATTACCAAAGAAGGCTACGAGAAATACAAGTGAAGAGATCGAAAAGCTCAAAAGTATTTTGAGTAATATCGATAATGTTAGATATTAATTTTATCTGGTTCGCACTTCATAATTTCATCACTAAAATCATTTATAAATACGTTTCCAACAGTTCACGTCTCGGCATTAGAATGTAAAGTTCATTGAGGTTTGAACCTCAATATTGCCGCGATGCCTCCGAACGCATTAAGTAGCATCGCGCCCTCCTCCGATTCCGTCGATAGGATTTCCACCTTCGCTCCGCTCTGCTCAGCGAGCTCAGATAGTTCGAGCACTACATCCCTCCTATCGACCTCTTCCATCTCAGTTCCATCCTTCTCGCAGACGACCTTCTTCTTAGTTTCGTCCCTCACCGTGATCTCCTTCTCAACTCCACACATCGGACACCTGTATCGAACTCGCTCGAGCCTCAAATCTTCGCTTAGTAAAAGGATATCCACCGCTCCGAGGGTTAGATACCTTCTGACCTCCTCTTCACCGTAAGCCGCCAATCCGTCCTTAACCACTTCTTTGAGAAATCTGTTCATAAGCTTCTTTTCCCTTACCAAATCCAACTCCTGCAAAGCGTCTTCGGCCTTCTCAACTAATTCGTAAAGACCGCTCTCATCGGTGTAGCCGACATCGAACAATCCTATAACCTTCTTCTGCAGTTCGTGGTGCAAGTATTCGCCTTTGTAAAATTCCTCCTTCGTTGGAGAAGGTCCTCCGATCAATATGCCGAGCAGTTCGTCCTTATACTGCAAAAAAGCCTCGCTTGCCTTTTCTCCGACCTTTTTGTAGAACTCGTGAATCGCGATCTGCCTCAACCTCTCGAATCTAACGCTACTCTGCCCACCCTGCCTGTGCTTTCCGGGAACCATCGATGTCGTGTAGGCTAAAACCTCGATTCTCTTTCCTCTCAGCAAGCCGATCGTAGCTTCCCTCCTGTCGAGCACTATCAGCCCGTAAAGCTTCTTGTCCTTGAGCATCTCCTTAAGGGGATCGAGGTAAAACTTCGAGTCGCAGTGATATTTATATAACGGAACGGGCTCCGGTGGAACTATAATCTCCGTAATGTGCTTCTCCTTTCCGTTTATCTCAACAACTCCGCTCACTATGACCATTCCGTGCTCCGGAGGTTTCTTGAACATCTTCAACCTCTGCAGTATAGCCTCCAAGCCGGCGATTACGTGAGTTCGAGTCTGCTTGGATTTTATGTTTTCAGCCTGACTTAGCTCACTTCTCAGCTGATTTGCAACATCCGCTATGTTCTTTCCGGGAGGAATGTAAAGCGTGATGAGTTCGGTTCCTCTACCCTTATACTTTTCCAACTCTTCGAGCTTCCTTTTGAATTCATACATCACCTTCGACGTCATAGAATCACACCTTCCAGCTCGCTATTTATATTTTTGACTGCTATATCTTCTCATCTGCCACATCCTTATAGCTCTTAACAAATCGATTTTCCGAAATTCTGGCCAGTAAACGTCGCAGAAGTAAGCTACACAGTTTGCGGATTGCCAAGGAAGGAAATTCGAAAGCCTCTGTTCTCCACCAGTCCTTATAAGCAGATCCACACTTGCGTAGCCTCCATCAGGCGAATACAGATGCTCCTCAATTGTCTTATGAGTTATATCTTCGATCTTTAATATACCTTGCTTGATCTTCCGCAGGATCTCTCTGATTGCATCCATAAGCTCCTGCCTTCCGCCGTAAGCGATCGCTATGTTCAGCCGATAGTTTTTGTAATGCTTGGTAGCTTCCTCGACCTCATCCACTGCCTTAAGCACGTTTTCGGGCAAAAGCTCCTTTTTTCCAACGATCTTAACCCTAACGCGATTTTTGTGAATCCTCACATCCCTCGCAAGCTTCCTGAGTCTGTCCTCCATTAATCCAAACAGATGACGTCGCTCCTCCTCGCTCCTTCCGAAGTTTTCGGTTGAGAAGGCGTAGGTCGTCAGATTTCTTACGCCCAACTCCAAACACCATTCTAAAACCTGCTCGGCTTTTTTCGAACCGAACACATGCCCAATGTAAGGAGGCAAACCTCTCCGCTTAGCGTATCTCCTGTTTCCGTCCATTATGATCGCTATGTGGTTCGGAATAGGTTTCGACTTTACCTCCTTCAAAAGTTTAAATTCGTAAATTTTATAAATTATTTTGCTCAACATATACGATCGAATTCTTCAAGAATTGATCTTACGAGATCGACATATTCAGGCTTTATGAAGTATCTGTTCTTCTCTCCCAACTCCATTTTAAGTATTCCCAAGCGGGCGCTCATCAATCCGACCATCGCGGAAACTCCCCTCGCGTTCAGGTCGAATCCCTTTTCTCTGAGCTTTTCGTAAATCTCAGTCGTCGTGTATTTCCTGCCATCCAAGAGTAACCTGAGTAACTCCTTCCTAACTCCTTTTCTATCCCTCTCCAGATACTTCCTTAGTCTGGTCTCGATTTCCTCTCTTTTCACATGAACACCTCACAGCGGAATGACCTCGACGATTATCCTCTTTGAAGTTGGATATCTTTCTATAATACTCACTTTTAAACCCTCGGCTTTTAAAGTTTGACCCCACCTCTCGACGAACTCCGCGGAGGTTTCTATTCCCCCGTCGACCTCAACAAAATCCTGCCCCTTTGATATCAGAAACAGTTTAGCTTTTTCAATTTTTTCTTTATCGCCTTCTATAAATCCACATATAAGAGTTCCATCCCTCGTGATCTCGTAGAACTCCGGATGGTTCATAGCCATTCTAATGAATCTCCTCCGCATCTGAGCCTTATCTTTAAATTTTGCGGTGCAGTAATGGAACTTCTCAACTACTTCGGCATATCTCCTTGCTATCTCATCGCATCCCTTCGCTCCGTAATGCTCGTTCGGCTCGTAGCCACGCTTAGCAAGCTCATCGTAGTTCGTCGATGAAAATTCAAGTTCGTTGACGTTCAAAAAGATATCGTGCTCGTTTACGAACTCCGCCAACTCTTCGCTAAACCTTAAGGCTGGAATCTCAATCCCTACCTCCAAGCTTAGGGATTTGGAAAACCTAATCGATTCTTCGAAGGATTTAACGTTTTTTAGATCGATCGGATGAAATCTGATCTCATTTAATCCAGCTCTGGCAAGTTTATCCAGAACGGTCTTACCGGCTGGAACGCTCGTGTAGAGATGAGTATGCAGATCGAGCTTCTTAAACAGCTTAAGGAATTCGATGACCCTATCCAATCTAACCAAAGGCTCCCCTCCGGTTATCGCCACACCCAAGGCATCCATCAGCTCTATTTCATCCTCAACATCTTCGATCGATTTTACCTCCCGCTCGTTTGCAAATATGACATCTTTACCGCGTTTCTCTTCGGAAATCGGGCAGTAGTAGCATTTGTTAGGACATAAGCCGGTAACGAATAAAACCAGCTTTGCTCCCCTTCTGCAAAGCCTACATCCCTCACTTAGATAGCTGTAGTAGCTTCCGGCTTCTATTCTCTTGAATTTGCGCATCAATCTGAATTTAAGCGCATGTTATTTATCTTTCTGTTGTCTGCAAAAAGTAAACAAACATGACTTTACTTGCCTTATTAACGAGTCAAAACGAAAGTGGAATAAAATTGGAAACGCCTGAAGGCAGAGCGGCTTACGGCTGATGGTTAATATTAATCCTGCATAAATAACTAAAAATTAATTTTCATAAAAATTTAAAATACCTCAATCATTGTCCAAACTTGTGCTTTGCTACAACGTAGATAGTTGCCAAAACTCTCAGATTCGTTAGGACTGCAAGCAAAACAAACAACTGGAATATCCAGCTAAATATACAGAATATCATGGCGATGAATATCCTCTCGTCCCTCTTCCCCAAAAACTTAAACTTGAAATCCTTATAGAAGTCGCTGAAGAAAGCTCCTTTGTATCTTTCCGTGCTGTAGCTCACCATAAACGAGCCGAACATGGCTAAACATGCAACTATCCAGCCGATCAAGCTTAGATCACTCACTATGGCTAAGCACAGCAAGAATAGAAAGTCTACGTATCTATCCAAAACAGAATCGAACCAACCGCCGAATTTACTCGTTCTCATGGATGCCCTTGCAATTTCGCCGTCGATTCCGTCGAGAATCGAGCTTATCTGGTAAAGTATCCCAGCTAAGGGAACGCTGAGAAATGTTGTGAGGGCTGAGAGAATTCCGACGATGAAACTAATAACGGTGGCTTGGTTCGGAGTTATACGATTTACTAATATTTCCGACAGCCTTAGCGAGATCTTTCTGTTCAAGTGCCTCGAAATAAAGCCATCTCCGGTTCCTTTAACGCTCATCCTGACGATCAGTCTGTTTGCTTTTTTCAGTTCCTCTGGAGTGTCGACATCCATCCAAAAGTAACCGGAAACTTCTGTAACCGGGACTTTGGCCCTCTCTATGATTTCGGAAAGCGAGACTTCGTGCTTGGTTTTAACCAACTCTTCAGCATACTTGAATATATCTGGTGTAAGAACAAAGAAGCCAGTGTCGATGTAATCGAACCTCTCAAGGTTCTTACTAACTCTTTCTACCCTTCCGTTCTTGCAGATAACTTTCGTTGCTTCTTCAATGTCAACGAATTTGGCTATTCGATCCCCTATTAGCCCTTCCCCTTTAATCGCCTTCTCTATGAACTCCCTCTCGTAAACGTGATCGCCCATTATGAGAACGAACTTACCATCAACGTAATCCTTAGCTAGATAAAAGGAGTATCCGTTTCCCCTTTCTGGATATTCGTTTCTGACTATTTTGTATTTGAATCCGTGCCTTTTGAGAAATTCCTCGATTAGCTCCCCCTTTTTGCCTACAACAACTACGAACTCCTCAATTCCGAGCTCTGAGAGAACCTTGAGGCTTCTGTAGAGTATCTCCCTACCGGCTACCTTGACCAAGGGTTTGGGAATCTTAGCCCTCAGCCTCGTGCCTAAGCCAGCCGCTAAAACCACGGCTTTCATAATCATCACCTCAAAAGAGCTTGCTTAATTTAGCATGCTGGATTAATATAGATTTCTGAGAGAATAAAAATTTGAATCGCCCGCCAGACTAATGAATATGGAGGTTTACGTTCTAAGGCTTGGACATCGCCCCGATAGGGATAAAAGGATTTCAACTCATGTCGCTTTAACTGCAAGGGCTTTCGGAGCCAAGGGAATTTACTTCGACACCTACGACGAATCCGTTTTCAACAGCGTTAGAGATGTAGTTGAGAGATGGGGTGGAGACTTTTTCATAGAGCACACCAGCTGGAAGAAGTTGTTGAAGGAATTTGACGGACTTAAAGTTCATCTTACGATGTACGGTATCCCTCTACCGGAAAAAATCGATGAGATTAAGAAAGCCGATAAGGTGCTCGTAATCGTCGGGGCGGAAAAGGTTCCAAGAGAGGTTTACGATCTCAGCGATTTGAACATCTCTATCGGCAATCAACCGCACAGCGAGGTCGCGGCTTTGGCGGTGTTTCTGGATAGAGTTTTAGATGGACTCGTATTCAAGTTGGAGTTTCCAGATGCAAAGATAAGGGTAATCCCATGCGAGAAGGGGAAGAAAGTTGTGACGAAGGAAGAGGACAAAAAAGTATTTTAATTCAGCTTGTAATACATGGATATACACCACTCGACGAAGTTTGCTAATCTGGGAAACCCTGCCAAATACATCAAATCGAGACTGAGAATTCATGATTTAGTCACATATATTAAATTAATAAAAATAATTTAGATTTGACTTTTCATTATATCTTCTGGAGGCAAAAAGTTTAAATATCATGATTGTGATGATTATAATTAGAGGTGGTTAGATGGAGGTGATAGTATGAAACTGTTTAGAAAGGACAAGAAAGGTGTAAGCCCAGTAATCGGAGTTATACTGATGGTCGCAATAACCGTCATACTCGCAGCAGTAATCGCAAGCTTCGTCTTCGGAATGGGTTCAAAGGTGAAGAG
>WAKM01000039.1 GCA_015523335.1 Archaeoglobaceae archaeon
CGTCAAATTTCCTCATGTTTTCAAACCCAAATTGTTTTATAGTTTCAAATTTTGATAGGAATATGCGGCCGCCGGGATTTGAACCCGGGCGACGGGCTCGGGAGGCCCGCGTCCTGCCAGGCTAGACTACGACCGCTTAAAGAATTTAGCGAAAATGTAAATATATCTATTTCGGTTGGTCTTTTGATGGACTTATCAAGAGGTAAGTACATCTTGGATTTCTATTCGGAAAGATGCGCAACTTGCAAGGCAGTCGAGTCTATCATGAATAAGCTCATGAAGGAATACGGCGATGTTAAGCTCGTAAAGATTGACGTTCAAAAGAACAGGGATCTCGCCAAGAAATTTGGAGTAATCGCTCTGCCGGTTTTGGTATTCATCAAGAACGGTGTGGAGATAGACAGGATTAAAGGCGCGAGGACTGAAGAGGAGCTTAGAGAATTTATAGAACGGAACAGGTGATGGTATGCTGTTCTTTACGGATTGGGAGGGGCCTTGGGTTCTAACGGACTTCGCATATGAAGTTGCAATAGCATTTTTCAACAACCACGAATTTTTTGAAAGACTAAGCCAATACGACGATTACCTAGTTCTGATCGAAAAGAGGAGGGGATACGAAGCCGGAGATACATTGAGACTGCTTGCACCGTTCATCGTAGCCTTAGGAATTTCATCGGACGAGCTGAGAGAGCTGGCTGAGAAAGTCTTAGCCTACACACCGGATGCGGAAGAATCGATGCGATATCTGCTGAAAAAGGAAATTGAACCGGTTGTGATTTCAACAGCCTACGAGCACTTTTTGGAAGTTTCAGCTAAACCCCTAGGCATACAAAAGATCTATGCAACTGCTTTCAAGCCGGAAAATTATCGTCTGCCAAAAGATGAAAAGGAGTTTATACTTCAAGCAGTGGAGGTCATTGCTTCTCTTCCCGAAATCGACATACCACTTAACGATCGCTCAAAAAGTTCCGTTGAATGGTTAAACGACTTCTTCTGGAATAAGCTTGCGAAAATGGAAGCCGGAAGGATTTTGGATGAAGTTAGGGCTGTGGGTGGAAAAAGGAAGCTTGACGTCGTTAGGAGCTACGGTATCTCAAATCCCGTAGTCATCGGAGATAGCATATCCGATCATGCGATGCTCTCATGGGCTAAAGAAAACGGATTAGCGGTTTCTTTCAACGGAAATGAATTCGCTGTCAAAAATTCGAAGTTGGCTATAGTTAGCGAAACGACGTTTGCCGAAGCTTACATCGTTGAAGCATACTTAAGCGAAGGTGTAGAGGGTGTCAGAAAATCCGTAAGACGGGAGTTCGACAGTGATATAGCAGATAAGCTAAAAGGGACGGAGTTTTACTGGATCGACGAATCAAACGTCGACGAAGTCATAAATAAGTCGAAAGCGATGAGGAAAAGGCTGAGAGGTTTGGCTGGTGCCTTAAGCTGACGAAATTGATTTATGCAGAGATTCGAACTTTCTCCTATGATTCTCGAAAAGATCGAGCCTCTAACTCCGGGGCAAGAGAAGATACTCGACGCTCTGAATGACGATTACGATATAATCGGAATATTCGGTCCCACTGGAACGGGTAAATCACTCTTCAGCTTAGCCTACGGCATAGATGACGTTTTGGAGGGAAACCACAGGAGGTTCATAGTCGTCAAGCCGATAGTAGATGTGGTAACCGGCGAGGAGCTTACAATGGCTAAAGCCGGCGAAGAGTTTCTCAAACTCGCTAAGGAATACGTTAGAGATGTTATAAGCGAGTTCGTTGAGTGGAATAAGCTTGAGGAGTTGATAGATGACGGAAGATTGGTTTTTGTCGATTCTCACTACCTTAAGGGAAGAACTTTCGACGATGCGATCATATTTTTGGACGAGGTTCAGGCTCTGAAGCCGGAAAGTCTGATAGAAGTTTTGGTCAGGGTCGGAAGGAACAGCAGGCTGATAGTGGCCGGAGATCCGGTTTTTCAATCGCTTAAAGCAGTTGAGAACGATCCGGCAACTCTTATTAGAGACGTTCTGATGAGCGAGGAGAACGCAAAGGTAGTAGACTTAGGAATCAAAGACATAGTCAGAGAAGGGGCAAAGAGAGGACTCAGGCTTCTAATAGAATACAGGATGAGAACTAGGGAACTGAGCGACGAAGAAGAGGACATTCTAGAAGCTACGAGGATACATTCGCCAGATGCTGACGTCATCACGGTCGTGGAATTCAGCGAGGAGAAGGAGAAGTTCGAAATTACTTCCGAGCACACACCGGATGCTTTGATCATAGTGAAACAGGGTCACTTCGGAAGATTGGTGGGCAAGGGCGGTGAGAGAATCAACGCGATAGAGGAGGAGACGGAAAAGAGAATTAGAGGAGTTGAACTCACGTTGGACTTCAGAGAGCTTATAAGAGCCATTCACCCCGTTTCTTGGATCTGGAAACATATCGAGGATATCGACTTCGCCGGGCCAACTCTTGCCGTGAAGGTTAACGAGAGCGCATTCGGAGCGTTTGTTGGACAGAAGGGCAACCACGTCAGGTTCGTCGACGCCGTGATCAGAAAGCTGATGGGAGTCGGAGTCAGGGCTATAGAGGTTAAAGGCAAGCGTAGAAGGTAATTCGTCGAAAGTCGAATGGAAATTTTTATTTCCTCGAAATTTCTTTGATGAACGATGGAAAGGGACGTTGCAGTATTGGGCGTCGGGCAGACGAAATTCGGCTCGCATCCGGATAAAACCCTGCCGGAACTTTTTGCGGAAGCATTCTTTGAAGCATTCGATTCATCGAACATCGAGCTAAGAGATATCGAAGCGATATACTTCGGAAACTTCGTCGGAGAAATAACTGACGGAGCGGCAAACTTAGGCGGTTTCATAGCTGATGAGATCGGGCTGAGAGGGATTCCGGCTTATAGATTCGAAGGAGCCTGCGCATCATCTTCCGTAGCTTTCAGGGATGCCTATTTGGCTGTGAAGCACGGTATCTACGATTGCGTTCTCGTCGGCGGAGCCGAGAAGTTATACTCAGCTGGAACACCCATCGGAACGAGAGCATTAGCCACCGCTTTGGATTCCGCTTACGAAGTGAATTCTGGTTTGACTTTCCCTGGAGTTTTCGCTCTGATAGCGAGGTTATACGCGAAAACCTACGACATCCCTTTGGAGAAGCTCAGAGAGAAGATTGCGCACGTTTCAGTTAAGAACCATAAATACGGAGCGATGAATCCTAAAGCTCAGTTCTACAACAAGTTCGGTGATCTGAAGGTCGAAGACGTTCTCAATTCGAGGATGATCTGCTCCCCGCTGACGCTATTCGACTGCTGTCCGATGACTGACGGAGCTTCGGCTGTGATCATAGCAACGGCAGATTTTGCGAAGGATAGAATTGACGAGCCGATATACGTGCGGGGAGCCGGACAAGCTTCAGCTGGAAGCCTTTTCAGACAGAAATGGGATGTAGTGAAAGCTTTGCCGAGAAAGAGGTCTGCGGAGATGGCTTACAGAGAGGCCAGAATGACTCCGAAGGATATAGATGTGGCATTCGTGCACGACTGTTTTACGATCGCTGAGGTTATAGCTACCGAAGCTATGGGATTCTTCGAATACGGAAAGGGTGCTGATGCTGTTGAGGAGGGACTGACTTGGGCTGACGGTGAGATTCCCGTAAATCCGGACGGCGGTTTGATCGGCAAGGGTCATCCCGTTGGAGCAACGGGAACCGCTCAGATATATTCGGCAGTTAAACTGCTCAGAGGTGAGCTGGATTTCGTAAAGATCGATGCAGAGACGGCTATTACAGATACCTTGGGCGGAGATTTCGGGACGCTTGTAAACGTAATTCTGAGCGTCCACAGGAGGTGATATCGTGTTTAAAGATTTCTTTTCCGCGCTTATGGGGGGAAAGCTGATTGGTGCCAAATGCAAGGACTGCGAGGAAATCACATGCCCGCCGAAGTCAACTTGCAACAGATGCGGGAGTAGAAATCTCGAAATTGTTGAGCTCTCCGGCAAAGGAAAGGTAGTGAGTTACACAGCCACATACGTCGCACCATTGGGATACGACGGGGAGGTTCCATACGTAGTTGCGATCGTCGAGCTCGACGAGGGAGCTTGGATCGTCGGAAGGCTCGACGTCGATGCGGAGAAAGCCGACAAAGATGATCTTATAGGCAAGAGAGTCGAAGTTTATGGCAAAGAGTTTCCGACGGAACAATTCTATCCCGATAAGCAGAGGAGAGTCGTTCCGATGTTCAGACTTGTAGAATGACAAAATTTTAATATATTTTTGGACGATCGCGATTATGGACTGCCCTTCGTGCAATTTCAGAGTTCCGTTGGGAATGGGCAAAGTTGCCGAAATGCTCACGGAAAGATTCAGACTCAACGGCTTTTGCATAACCTCGGAAGGGCTGGGGGTTTTCATGTATCTATTCACCGAGCACTTCGGCGAAGTTAACGACGACGATGTTGATGAACTCTGCTACTTCGTAGAGAAAAACTACGACACCAAGGTTATAGATGTAGATCACGTCAAAGCGTATTTTGCCGGATTCGAGTAACTCCAGCAAAAAACAATTAAATAAAATTAAAATCTAAAATTTTTTGATAATTTATTTAACCTACTCCACAACTTCGGCAAACGCGTATTTCTTCAAAACTTTCGTAATTCTTATTTTAACAACGTCGTTCAAATTCGTTCCCGGAACAAACACTACGTAGCCCTTAATTTTTGCTATTCCGTCTCCACCGTTTCCCATAGCCTCAATTCTAACTTCCCTTACATCTCCCACATTTACGGGAGGTCTTTTATCCAAATTCGGCACCTCCAATTTAGTTCCCCACGCTTGATTTCTATATTATATAAACTTTTTGCTCGAAATTATCGGGTTATCCGAATAAGCATAAAACCACATAAATAATTAAACATCAATTTATTATCTTTTATGGTAATAGCGTATATAACGGACAACCTCATCAAGAGGGGGTGTTAGTTATTCAGACAGGTCAGAAATTATTTTGATAAATTATATATAGTAATTAGTAGTCAGTTCCGGCTCAATTGATCGCCAATTCGATAATTTTATTAACACCTCATCAGATGATACCGCATGAGATATTATAGCGCCTCGTTTATATTTGCAGTCGGTGTTGGTCTATTAATTTTAGGTCTTTTCATGATTCTGTTCTTTCAGCTTCATTACGGTTCTGAGCCGTTTAAAGTAAAGGTAACGTTCACGATCATAGGTGTTGCCGTTCCGATAATAGTTTACGGCTTGAGCCAGATGCTCAGCAGTCGAAGGGGGTCGAAGGTTATCGCAACCTTCGGCTTCGCTCTTTCAATTTTAGCAGTCATTTTATTTGATTTTTACTATCCCGAGGAGTGGTATTATCCGAACGTAACATACGTTGCGATAATTTACGCTTTGGGATTGATTACTCTTTTCGGAAGCTCATTTGCCGATGCAGTTGAGAGGATAATAGAAAGCTCGAGCAAGACCATAATGAAGGTTATCCACCATGAAATAGCAGAGGAAAAGCCGAAATCGACGGAAGAACTCCCACCACTCGAAGCTAAGTTCGCGTTTCCAACGAAGGCTGAAGAACCCAAGCTTGAAATCAGAGATATAACGATACCGTCGGATTTAAAGCCGGGGAAGGCTTTGGAGAAGTCGAGGGTAGGTAAGATAGTCAAAGTTAAGGATGAGGTCGGTAAAGAGGCTGAAAAGCTCGTTAGAGTTAAAGAAGGAGAACTTAAAGTTAAGAAGTCCGATTCGGACATTTTGGAGGTTACAAAAGCTTTAAAGTCAATTGAAGGGAGGATGGGGAAGGAGGATAAAAAGAAGATTTTTGGGGGTTGAGCTATGGCTAAGGGGCTGGATGTCGGAACTATGAATATTGTTTGTGCGGAGATGGAGGGAGAAAACGTAGTTTTCGTCCAGCAGAGAAACGCCTTCTTGGAATTGGACTACAGCGACCTTACGAAGATGATGCTCGACAACGCGAACGTTCAGTATGTCGTTAAGGGCGACAAGATATACGTACTCGGCGATGATGCGATGAAATTCGCTACGGTTTTCAGAAAGAGCACGAGGAGACCGATGAAGACTGGAATTCTCAGTCCAGAGGAGAAGGAGGCGGTTCCGATAATAAAGCTCATCGTCGAAAAGGTTTTGGGAGAACCGAACTACGAGAACGAAGTAGTCTGCATATCGTCCCCAGCGAATCCGATCGACTCCGACATCGAAACTACATACCACAGAAAGACCATGGAAGCTTTGGTTAAGAAGTTGGGATACCGCCCGTTTACGATCGACGAAGGTCTTGCGATCATCTATTCGGAGCTCGCCGATAACAGCTTCACGGGAATTGGCATCAGCTTTGGAGCGGGAATGACGAATGTCACGGCGGCTTACTTCGCCGCACCTATCGTTTCGTTCAGCATTGCCAGAGGAGGAGATTGGATCGACGAGAATGCGGCGAAGGCAACTGGAACTCCGAAGGAGCAGGTTTGCGCGATCAAGGAATCGAACTTCGAGCTGAAGTATGAGGTCGAGCTTGGAAGCGTTGAGGGAGCCTTAGCGATTTACTACGACTACCTGATCACGTATGTAGTCGAGAATCTGAAGAGGAAGTTGACGGAAGTTACACCTCCGCAAGTAGATTTCCCGGTTGTGTTAGCCGGAGGAACTTCGAAGCCGAGAGGGTTCAAGAGGGTATTCGAGGAGAAGATTTCGCAGGTTGGATTGCCAGTTGATGTTTCCCAGATCAGAATGGCTAAGGATCCGCTCTTCAGCGTCGCAAGAGGTTGTTTGATAGCGGCTAAGACGAAAGAGGAGTAGACGTAATTTTTTATTTTTTATTTCTGCATATATCAAGGATCCGCCGAATCCGTTAGGGGAAAGTGAGGTGGTGAGGTTATCAAGATGTTATATTTTTATAATAGCAATTTATTAAGTTATATAATAAAGCGAAAGATTTTAGCAGGTTAGGGTAGATCTGAATTACACTTTGTTTTTAGGGAATCTATTATCTTTTTTGTTCTTGCTTTGAGCAAAATTGATCTACTACGTTTCTTTATTTCTCATTTTTGTAAGCCAAGTCTTTCGAAAACCTCTATCGACGATGAACTTAGGTTTATTTTTAATTTTAGATCTTATGAATTCAGAGACGACAAATTGATGTCTACATGGAAACCCAAATTCCTAAGCATTCTTTATTCTACGTCTATTGCTGCCCAGACAAATACTTTCCAATCTCCTATTCTAACAATCGTTTCGTCTACTGCAATTAATTTCATAGGTTGCTTTAGAATATACTTAAGCCTGTGGTAATATTTTCGAACAGACTCGTGTGAAATTTCCTCAAATAAAGACATGAATAAACTCGTTTTCCTTAATGAAAGCCCAAAGAAATATACTTCTAAACTTTTTCCTCTTAAATACCTTCGATCTCTTAACCCCCTCAATAAAACCTCGCATAATAAATATTAGTCAATTCTATTCTAAACCCTTGTCTTGACAACCTTTACCAGTGAGGTTTTTATATATGAGCTTCTTTTCGCATAAGGTAGCGCGCGTTGTCCTTAGGCATAAGGAATATTAATAACCTCCGTTCAACTTTAGGACGTGAACAGATATAAGAGAAACAACGAACAGCCGAGAGTTGGAGAGGTAAGGTATTTGGTGCTAAGACCCTTGGGATACCCCCTGAAGGCAAGCTATCACGAGTATCCGGTAGTAGATAACCCGAGAGTATTTGAGAAATACGCGAAGGATCAGTGGAAAGGTGAGTATGTTTCGAAGGGCAAGCTTTTGTTTGACTATAGAATGTTTCCCGATTTCGCGTTTGAAGTTGTAAGTGCTGAGCCAGATGGAATTATTACGGATTCGACTATCATACTCGTTGAAAACCCGACGAGGATCATTGAGACTGAAATAGTTAAGGATGTCAGACTTGAGGATGTTGTTGGGCAGGAGGATGCGAAGAGGAAGGTAAAGGTGATTCTGGAATACCTCAAGAACCCCGAAAAGTTCGGAAAATGGGCACCCAAGAACGTTCTGTTCTACGGTCCACCGGGAACCGGAAAGACCATGACTGCCAAAGCGTTGGCTAACGAGGCTAACGTTCCCTTCCTTTCGGTTAAATCGACCAAGCTTATTGGGGAGCATGTCGGAGATGGGGCAAGGAAGATACACGAGCTCTACGAGAAGGCAAGACAGGTTGCTCCTTGTATAGTCTTCCTGGATGAGTTCGATTCAATAGCTCTGGATAGAGGATACCAAGATCTAAGAGGAGACGTCAGCGAAGTTGTAAACGCCTTGCTTACCGAACTGGACGGAATTCAGAAGAACGAAGGAATATGCACGATCGCCGCTACGAACAGAATCGAGATGCTCGATCCTTCGATAAGGAGCAGATTCGAGGAGGAGATCGAGTTCACCTTGCCGGGCTACGAAGAGAGACTAAAAATTTTGAAGAACAACCTGAAGGACTTCCCGCTGAAGGTCAAAGCGAACTTGGACGTTGTTGCGAGAAACACGGAAGGGTTCTCGGGAAGGGATCTAGTTGAGAAGGTGATCAAGTCCGCTTTGCACAAAGCTATCGCGGATGGAAAGGATGCCATAGAGACCGAAGATCTGCTAAGTGCGGTTGAGAAGGTAAAAACACCTTCAAGACATCCGCCGAAACAGATGTTCGTTTAACGTTTATGAAGCTAAAGGGTAAAGGTTTCATCGATTTGGGAACGGAGAAAATCTACGAGATCCTGAGAAATCCAAACTTCAGTTTGGCTTTTGCCGAAATTCGTGAGTCTAAGCTTCATCTCCACAGAAGATCCACGGAACTATACTTGGTATGCGACGGCGAAGGTGTTCTGTTTCTGAATAAGTCCAAAATCAGGATTCGTAAAGGAGACGTGATTAAGGTCTCTCCGAACACACCCCACAAAGTCGTTTCTAAGGGTTGGGTAAAGTTGTTCGTCGTAAGCTACCCACCTTGGAACAAGGGCGATCACATCCTGCTGGAATGATCAGCCGACATCCCTGTCATCATCTTTTATCAGACCCGATGGGTTTCATCACCCGATCGAAGTTCGATTTAATGAAATAAAAAGTTTATCAGTCCCGCGCACATCATCACCTCTCAGTCCGGGTCGATCTCATCATCCAAACGTTTTTAAGTATCGACGGTTATTTAATCTGGCGGATGATGACGTCCGGCCCTCCTGAATAATGAGGAGACGTTTTAGGTCTGACGCCGATGATGACCTTGCCCTTCTCTGAATTGTGACGATACCCAGGGCACGCTGAGGCAAAAGCCTTTTATGAAAATTTGTCTCAAAATGACTGCGCCCGATGAAGAAAAAACAGTGCTGAACAGTGATGAATTTGCCGATTGCCGAGGGCTCAATGGTAAAATTTATATCGGTATCGATATATCGGTATCGATATGGAAAAGATTCCGCGCGGTGTTCTGAAGTATCTAATTCTAAAGCTGTTGGACGAAAAACCCGATACCGGTTACGGTATAATAGTCAGAATTCGTGAGAAGACTGGATTCTGGAAACCGTCAACCGGATCAATATATCCGCTCCTCGATGGTCTGGTAACCAACGGTTTCGTAGAAAAATGCGAGCTTGACAACAGGTGCGTTTACAGGTTAACGGAAAAGGGAAAGGAAGCTTTAAAGGAGACGAGCAAAATAAAAATGGAACTGCTCGAAAAGATAAAGAACGCGCACATAGTCTTGGCGAAGATTTTCGACGATCCCGACTTGATGATGGTTGCCGAGAGAATCGACGATAAAATTAAGAGGGGAATCCCCATATGCGCACTGATTCCGCGCGATTTTATAGATACCCTCGAAAAACTGTATCGATCTAACGTGGATAGAGATGCTGTTCTGGCTATACTCGAAGAAACTAGAAGAAAACTTGAAGATTTACTAAGAGAGGTCGATGAGAAATGATCAGACGGGTTTTGCTTGCAATCTTATTGGTATTGTCCGTAGGAGTCGCAAAGGCGTCCAACAATTTTCACGTCGTAATATTGGGAGACAACAAGCTCCATCCCGGAGAGGAGACATATATAACCCTTCTCATCGAGAACGAGGGAATTGTAAGCGGATTTTACTTGAACGAAAGCACGGCACCAGCTTTACGACTGATAACTACGGCTAAAGATCTCAGAATTAAAATCAACGACGAATTCGTTCCGATTAAGGTTGAATCCGCCAATCCGTTTTTGATAGGTGATCTACCAGCTGGAAGAGTTGCAAAGGCCGTTTTTAAGGTCAGAGTTGACGAAAACGCCAAGATGGGGGAATACAGGATTCCCGTAGAATTAAGATATACGAGCGTTAGATACGAGAAAGCCAACGGCGGTGTGATAATAACCTATTCCGAAAACGATTGTGATACGAAATATGTAACGGTAAACGTAACCAAGAAGGACTACGATTTCGCCGTTATAAGAGTCAACGCGAATTTAAAAACCAACGGCGAGGGATCGGTTGAAGTTACGATCGAGAACACCGGACTTTACGAGATGCGCAATGCGGTTCTAATACTGAACGCTACACCTCCGCTGTTGGTCAATCCCAAAGCGATGTCTGTTTATCTCGGCAATTTAAGTCCCGGAGATGTTGCCAAAGCCGAATTTAAGGTCTACGTCTCCGAAGGTGCGCTGAATCAAACTTATCCAGCCACTCTCGTTTTAAGATTCAAAACCACCGGAGATATACCAAAGATACTGACAAGGCAGATCGGATTGAAGGTAGTAATGGAAACGACTTTCGGAGTCCTATCCGTTAAAAGCCTCATAACCGCTCCGAAAACGATTCCGAAGCAATACGGTATGCAAAAGCCATCGTTAATGCAGATGCAAACACGAGACGATGCCCAAACGATCACGATACCTTCGAGGGGTTTTGTTGAAGTCGAGATTAAAGCCGAAAAAACAATGAACGATGCGGTAGCCGTGCTAACCTTCGACACTCCTCTAATTCAAGCCGAAAACGAACCATATTTGGGCAACCTTAAGAGAGGAGAAACGAGGATCGTTCTGTTTTACATAAGAGATTCAGCCCCCGTCGGAACATACGGAGCCAGCTTAATATTGAGATACAAAAACGCTCTCGGAGATGATGTCGTAAGCGAAAGGCATTACGTCGAAGTCACGGTAACTTCGTCCAGTCCTATCAAAATAGACAGAATAGAAACGAGAAACGTTGGAGTCGGAATGAAAGGTAGCGTTACGATTCAGCTGAGCGGGAAAGGTATCAGAAACCTCAGCCTTTACCTCGTATCTCCAGATCCAACCATAACCCCCATCAGCCCGGCATACTTCGTTGGAGATCTCGGCGTAAAACGGGCAACTTTCAGACTTTACATTTCTGGAGATGCGGTAAGCGGAACTCACAAGCTATACTTAATAGAGAGATTCGACTTCGGAGACGCAAAGGATCTGGTCAGCGTTGAATCATTTCCAATAATAGTGAAACCCAAGATTGCATACTTCGAAATAGTATCTATAAAGAGCGAGCTTTATCCGGACGAAACGGGAAATGTGGAGGTTGTCGTGAAAAACATAGGCAGTCTCACAGTTTACAACGCGGTTGTGGAGCTTGAACTCAGCCCGCCATTGACGATAGCCGGCGGAAGTTCTTTAAGTAGCTTAATCGGAAAATCCCAGCCGGGATTATACTTCGTAGGAACTCTGAAACCGAATCAGACCGCAGTTGCAAAATTCAAGGTTGACGTAAGCAAAGATGCGGGAGCGGGCTACTATCCGGTTAACATAGTGATCGAATACTACGACAGCCAAGGATACAGACATGTATCGAGTCCCATAACCGCATCTGTCGAGGTTAGGGAGAAACCCTTCATAACCCCTCTAATGGCTACGTCGATAGCTTTGGCTATAACCGGCTTAGCGATTGCCGTTGCATTCGTAAGGAGGGCTAAACGTGGAAAGAGTTAATCCCTGGCTCTCCTTACTACCAGTCGCCTTGGGACTTTTCATGGTTATAATAGACGCAAGTGTTTTGAACGTGGCACTGCCGAGCATAGCTCAGGAGTTCAAAGCTACGGCGACGGATGTAGAATGGATACTGAACGCATACACGATAACTTTGGTCATACTCCTCATTCCGTTCGGAAGAATAGGAGATATGGTGCGAAGAGATCTGCTTTACTGCGTCGGAATGTCGGTATTCGTAATCGGGAGCTACCTCTGCTCCCAATCGTGGAACGTAACAGTCTTTATAATTTTTAGGGTTATTCAGGCTGTAGGCGGTGCGATAATTTCTGGAAACGCTGTAGCTATGCTCGCTGAACTGTTTCCTCCGGGCAAAAGAGGAACTGCGATGGGCGTTCAGTCTATCATAATAGCAACCGGCTTCAGCCTCGGCCCCGTTTTGGGGGGATGGCTAACTACAAACTTAAGCTGGCACTGGGTTTTTTACATAAACATACCGGTGGGAATAATTTCCGTCATTCTGGGGCTAACATTACTTCCAGCTTTAGGCGAAGGCGTAAGGGAGCCGATAGATGTCGTAGGCGTTGTTCTGCTCGCGATAGGACTTGGATTTCTCACCCTTGGCTTAATAAAAGGTCAGGAGTGGGGATGGGATTCGGAAAAGACTGTAGCAAGCTTTGTCATATCCATTCCCTATTTGATCGCGTTCGTGGTTAGGGAGCTGACATACGAGCATCCCATCCTCGACTTGAGCTTATTTAAAATAAGGAATTACAGTGTATGCGTGATTTCCCTCTTCTTCATGTTCATGGGGTTATCCCTTTCGATGTTTCTGTTGCCCTTCTTCCTTCAGGGAATAAAGGGGCTTACGGCAGAAGAAGCCGGTATATGGGTTCTACCCATATCTATACTAAACACGATAGTTGCCCCGTTAGCCGGAAGGTTGAGCGATAAGATAAATCCAAAGATAACGATGTGCGTAGGACCGATCTTATTCGCGACCTCACTCTACCTTCTGAGCCATCTAAAGATAAACGTCAGATTTTGGGATCTCGCTCCCATTTTAGCGATGCTCGGAACGGGAATGGGACTGGTAATGGCTCCGGCGATGAACGTCATGATAACCGCAATTCCTCCGCAAAAAGCCGGTATGGCAAGCGGAACCATCAGAACGTTTAATACGCTCGCCCAAGCGATGGGCGTTGCGTTTGGAGGAGTTCTGTTCACGGGAAAGATGAACGAACTCATACCCAACTACGGAAATCAGCTTCCGAATCCTTTGCAAATTAAGATGCTCGGAATCCTTGCGATGAAAGGTTTCGGAGCTCCACTCGTGCTGATAGTCGAAGCATTCATGAGGAGCTTCAGACACGTCTTCGTGAGCGCGATACCGTTAATAGTCGTTGGTTTCATCGTCATTCTGCTTTTCCTTAGAGGTGAAGAGCACTTAAAGATAGTTAAAGGGTCAGCATTCATGGTGGCTTAGTTTCAGGGCTGGAACTACTCATCATCTTTAAATCAGATACGGCCGCATTCATCATCCGTAAGGGTTGTAGGAATACAACAGATAAAACTTTTGGCAAACTGAGTTAACAATTTGGTAGATGAATTGTTTACACCGCCCAATTCCCGAGAGCCTATGACCTACCGTTTGGATCTTTCGTCTCAAAACGAATGTATTTTATAATCATTAATTCCACAAACATTTGATGATCGATGGCTTGCCCACTCTCGACGATGTAGATTACGACGGTAAAAGCGTCTTGCTCAGACTCGATATAAACGCTCCCATAGTCAATTCGACGATATTGGACACGACGCGTTTTGAAAGTCACGTTCCGACTCTCAAAGACCTTGAAGATTCGAAAGTCGTGATTCTTGCCCACCAAAGCAGACCGGGTAAGAAGGATTTTACGACGCTCGAAATTCACGCTAAGGTTCTGTCCGAGCTTTTGGGGAGGGAGGTAGTATATCTCGATGAAATATTCAGCAGTCGCGTTACGGAGAAGATAAAGAACATGAGTGTCGGAGAGGTCATGTTGCTCGAAAACGTCCGATTCTACTCGGAGGAGCAACTTAAAAGAAGCGCCGAAGAGCACGCTACATCCCATATGGTGAGAAAACTGAAGGATTACTTCGATCTATACGTAAATGATGCCTTTTCTGCTTGTCATAGAGCCCATGCCTCTTTAGTTGGCTTCCCTCCCGTTTTACCTTCCGTAGTTGGTAGGCTCGTCGAGAAGGAAGTTTTTGCTCTCTCTAAAGCTCTGAAGAGCGAGGGAAGAAAGGTTTTCATCTTGGGTGGAGCAAAGATCGAAGACGCCGTTAAGGTGATGAAGAACGTTCTAACTAAGGGGATCGCAGAGAAAGTTATTCTAACGGGAGTCGTAGCCAACTACTTCCTAATGCTCGCCGGAAATGACATCGGCGATATAAACCGAAAGGTGGTTGAGGAAAACAAGGAGGGCGTAGACGACAAGGAGATGATCGAACTCTATAACAGATTCAAAGACAAGATAGTTTTGCCGGTGGATGTCGGAGTGGAGATTAACGGTGTCAGGAAGGATATCCCACTGGACAAATTCGACGGAAAAGCGAAGATAATGGATATAGGTATTGAGACGATATCCATGCTCTCCGAGGAGATTCCGAAGTATGACGTCGCCGTGATAAATGGCCCAGCGGGAGTGTTCGAAGACGAAAGGTTCACGTTGGGAACGTTCGAGATACTCAAAGCCGTATCCAAAGCGAAATATTCGGTAGTCGGAGGAGGTCACATCTCAACGGCCGCAAGGATGACAGGAATCGACAAGAAGATGGATCACGTTTCCGTAGCCGGTGGTGCATGCATAAGGTTCCTGAGCGGTGAGAAGTTAATCGCTTTGGAGGTTATCAAAGAGTATTGGGAGAAGAAGTGGAGTAAGGTTGTAGGGAATAAATCTTGACTTTGCTTTAATATTATTTTCTACCTAATAATATCTAATATTAATCATCATAGTAGAAAGCAAGGGGCTTAAAGCCCAAAATGGCAATGATAATCTAAATTTAGACAAAATATTGGTCAGGGGATCCACTTTTATCAAAAAGATCACCGTAATGGTATTAACCTACACAACATTTATTGTAGTATTTCAACATCAAAATTCTCGTGAACTCTTTTTATCATCTCATGATCGAAATGTCTGAAAATAGATCAAGCAAGATATTAAGCTCTTTTTCGCTGTTTCTTGTCAGTTTTACGTCTCCTAAGCAATTCGTAAACACTTGCAGAAGTTACCTTAACTTCTTCATCGATCTTATTTTTAATATTCTTGAAGAACCCTTTATCCTTTAAAAAAATTTGTAGAACTATAGATGTGTCAAATATCAAATCTCCTCACCTCAAATTTCTTCCTTTCATTCATCACGATCTCAAACAGATCGCTCTCCGAAAGTCTTCCAGCAACTCTTTCAAAAACATCTAAAGATTTTGTCTTTGTCTTAATATAACATCTGACTTTCTTCAACCTTAGCAGTTTTTCGTAGGCCTCATCCCTCACCATTGTAGACATATATGGATTCTGTTATCCCAATTTGATAAATTTTGATAAATATAAAATTCAAAAAGTAAATTTCAATATCACCCACACCTCGTAAATCCGCAAACTCTGCAGGTTTCGCATCCTTCCGAATACTCAAGAATGTTACCGCATTCTGGGCAAGGGGTTCCTAACCTTCTACTCTTTTCTTCTTTGAATTCCTTAAATTCAGTTAGCG
Source organism: Archaeoglobaceae archaeon (assembly GCA_015523335.1). Taxonomy (GTDB): domain Archaea; phylum Halobacteriota; class Archaeoglobi; order Archaeoglobales; family Archaeoglobaceae; genus WAKM01. The sequence goes on from WAKM01000039.1 coordinate 15,721, forward strand.
GCTTGACTTTCTTAGCATCTCCCCTCAAATATCTCTCTAAGGCTTTCGCTATTCCGTCCGCACACGAAGTAACCATCTCTCCCTCGTCAAATCCAACCGACGGACATCTGATCCCCTTAAGCTGGTCTATTATCGCCTCCGGGTTAACACCGCTCCTCAAAGCTATGGAGATCAGTCTACCTATTGCTTCGGTCTGCGAAGCAAAACAGCTACCGCTCTTGCCTAAGTGAACGAAGACCTCCGCCAATCCGTAATCGTCTTCGTTTATAGTAACAAATAGAGATCCGCAACCTGTTCTGATCCTAATGGTTTTGCCGGATGTAACTTTGGGACGAGGTCTCGGCTCTACGAACCTCCTAAGTTTTTCGGTCTTCTTAGTAACCAAAACCTGCTCTTCCCTACTACCATCCCTGTAAACCGTAACACCTTTGCATCCAAGCTCGTAAGCCATCAAAAATACATTGGCAACGTCCTCTTTCGTTGCATAGTTCGGTAAATTCACGGTTTTAGCCACCGCGTTATCAACGTATTTCTGGAACGCCGCCTGCATTCTCACGTGCCAGCTCCAGTGAATGTCCAAAGCGCATTTGAACACCCTTCTTATCTCCTCTGGCAATTCCTTCATTCCCTGAATGCTACCCTCCTCGGCGATCTTTGCAATAAGTTCGTCGCTGTACAATCCCATCTCTCTTAGGGTTTCCTCAAAAACCGGATTGATCTCGAAGAACTCCTCCCCATTCAGTATGTGAGTTCTCTTATAAGCTAAAGCATAAACCGGTTCAATACCACTGCTACAACCAGCTATAATGCTGATCGTGCCGGTAGGAGCTATTGAAGTCGTGGTTGCGTTTCTCATCTTTATGCCCTTCTTTTCCCAGACGCTACCCTTCCAATTCGGAAATACCCCCCTTTCCTCAGCTAAAGCTTGCGAAGCCTTGTGGGATTCCGACTGAATGAACGACATCAGCCTTTCAGCCAATTGCAAGGCATCTTCACTATCATACGGAATTCTGAGTTTGAACAATAGATCAGCCCATCCCATTACGCCCAATCCGATCTTTCTATTCGCTTTCGTCATCTTTTCGATTTCGGGAATTGGATAGCTGTTTACATCGATGACGTTATCTAAAAACCTAACAGCCAACCAGACTACTTCCTTAAGCTTATCCCAATCTATATCTTTACCTTTCACGAATTTTGAGACATTTATACTTCCCAAATTGCAAGATTCGTATGGAAGGAGTGGAAGTTCGCCACAGTTGTGGACTACAAAGCCGTTTGCATCGAACGCATGGATTTCCTTAACGTGAGCATCGTAAACTTCCTCATATCCTTCAAAATCTATAGACTCCACAGTTGCAACGAACCTCGTTCTGTTCGGCTTTCGCTTGTAGCTCGTAATTAATTTTTCAAGCTTCTCCGCTTTTTCAACATCGCCGAATCCGATCTTTCTATAGAACTCAAAAACGTCTTCGTTTGAGATAACAAGCTCGTGCTGAGCTTTAATATTATACTCCTTCAGACCACCCCTGCCATCGGGAAGCTTTCGCTTTCCAGCCTTTCTCCTGTTTTTGTATATCTTTGAGTATATTCCAAGCCTTAGAAGCATCCTCTGAACGGCTTTGAGAATCCCCAGATCGCTCTGAGATAGTCTTATACTGATACCCTTCTTCTGCGAACCTTGGACTGATCCATCAGCGTCGAACAATCCTCTCAAAAATCCGATGTAAAAGTCCTTAGATGCTTTTTCGATCTCCGGTGTGATTGCTTTCCCATTGGGCATCAATCTTCTCGCAAGCTTCGTTATGTAGGCTGTTCTGTATTTGTTTCTTCTCTTTATCCAGCCTTTGAAGTCCTTTCTATGCGGGAACGAGCGAGCATACTGGTAAGCCATTTCCCTGATCGATCTTACACCTCTACCATCACCATAAACTGAAAGAATAGCCTTCTCCTTGCCATCTCCTAAAAGCAAACCCATTAGGTATCCTTCCTTTTCGCTATACTTACCACCCCATCCCTCAAATTCCCTGTGGTTGTTCAAAACGACCTTATCTCCGGGCTTGAGATCGCAAGCTTTAACCCACTCCGTCTCAAGCACGTATCTCGTCATCTTCTTTACCTTAAGAACGGGATGATCTCCAGTCAGTCTTAGCTCGAAACCCTCCTTAGCCTTAAGCCTGTAAACTTTCTTAATGCCGGTAAAGTAGAAACCGTCACTCTCATATTTTCGTCCATTCACAACGGCAACGAACTTCCTGCCAATTAGATCCTTAACCTGCCTTGGACCTTCGGCAGTCATTATCCATGTATCAGCTGTAACGCAAGGATTCGTAGCTTCGATTTTTCCGACATGGGGAGTAGGATTATATTTATTTATTGTGTCTATAAAAATCATTCCCGGCTCGCCGTTTCTCCAAGCTCCTTCGACTATCAAATCGAATATCTTCTTTGCGGGAATCTTTCTAACTACCTTCCCAGTTCTCGGATTTATAAGATCTATATCGGCATCGTTCTTGAGTGCTTCCATAAAATCGTCCGTAATCGCAACGCTGATGTTGAAATTTCTGAGCACACCTTCTTCCCACTTCACCTTTATGAACTCTTCTACGTCGGGATGGTGGACGCTCAAAACGCCCATGTTCGCTCCCCTTCTCTTCCCACCCTGCTTTATCTGCTCCGTAGCGCAGTCGAAGATTTTCATGAATGAAACGGGTCCGCTCGCTACTCCTTTGGTTGATCTTACTATGTCTCCTTTAGGTCTTAAGCGAGAAAAGCTAAAACCAGTGTTGTGAACTACGATAAATCCATTCTTCGTTCCAGCCAAGTAGTTTTCATAGTGTTCGACAGATAAATCGTAGAAAGGTTCGTCGGAATATATCCTAACGATTTCCTTAACTTCCTCAACGAGTTCGATCAGCCTTCTTACTTTAGCGAGCTTCTCTCTCAGCTCATTGTCAGCCAACTCTTCAGCTTTTCTAAGGATATTCAGAAGTTTGAATCTTGAAATCCTTCCCCTAACCTTCCACTGACTGAGACTTACTACCGATCCATCTTTAAGCACGATCTTAGTCTCAGAACCGTTTGTAATCTCTCTGATAATCAGAGGTTTTAGCAGATTAACGAAAGCATCATAACTCAATTTTAGTCCATGAGTGCTATAAGACCGTTTAGTAACTTCTTTTAGCTTTTCACTCTTCTTGGATTTTAGATATCGACCAACAGTGTTGCTAAATTTAATGATGTTAGGTAATTCCGTTATTTGAAGACGATACTCCACCCAACCATCCGCAGCAATCTTTTCCCTTATACTTGATTTAATTCCGACCAGATTCAATAGAATAGAAGTATCTTTTACGACATCTTTGCTTCTCATTGTTATCTCTAACTCTGGCTTCTCATTTACATACCCCTCTGCATCGAAAAGTCCAGCTAAGAATGGATTTATCAGCGCTCCATCTAAAACAAACTCTGGAATAAACCTGTCCTCTGTCTCTATACCCTTTTTATAGAATGGAACCCTAAGAGCTTTTTCAACAAATTTAGTTATACCTTTGCCCTGATAAACCAAGTAGGGAATATTATTTTCGTAGTTTATCTTAACATGAGTTCCAAACTCTCTTGAAATTACATCTCTTATATAATTCAGACTTTTCTTACCAACAGCTCCAAATGAACCATCCCCAAGGATAAAACCAAGAACATACGCCAAATCATCGCTAATAATCTTGCCATTTTTACGATCTAAGACATCGCCCAAATCTGCCCTTATCACTAAATCTCCAACTTTAAGTTCATCACCCCTCTTCGTAACCAGTCTAAAGTCTTCAGCTAAAACAAAGAAGGGGTGCCAGTCTGATGTCTGGATCTCGATATTTCCAACTCTGACCTTAAATTTGGCAAATTTGGGAACGTCAAATATCCAAACTTTTGTTATCTTTGCTTTCTTGAATTCGCAATTTATAGGATCAAACGCGTAGGTGTACAAACCATCAACTTCAACATATTTCCCGTTTCCGAACTCTTTAAGCTTCTTTCCAGCAGTAACTCTTTCGAACAGCTCTCTTATCTTTAGGATTTCTCTCTTACCATCTTCGTGCTCAATGAAAATTAAGGAATCGCCGTTTATACAGCCTCCACCACTCTTTTGCACCTTAGCCATGTCCCAAAGCGCTTTAAAGATCCCATCTATGGAGTCCTCAATCGGAATAACGAAACAAGCGGAAAGCTGGTTTAGCTCAGTCCCGGCATTCATCAGAGTGGGGGAATTCGGTAAAAACAGCTGTTCGTCCATTATTTTAAAAAATTTCTTTGCCATTTCACTTGGATTTCCGCCGTATAACTCCTCAGCTTTAGCTATCGCGTTTGCAACCCTCCAGAGCATCTGCTCAGGAGTTTCTATGACATTTCCTTCATCATCCCTCAGTAGATACCTCTTCTTCAGCACGATTTCAGCCGTTTTCGTTAGCTTCATTCTCAGTCACCTTAATTCGCAGATTTGACTTCTTCCTATTTACGCTTTCCGAACGCACTAAGTAAAGAGCTCTATCAAAAATTTAGGTATTTCTTTTTCGTTCAGCACGATTACACCTTTTGGATATCTTCTATGAGGTTTTCCAGCCTTAACTTCTACTTTTAAATCGGCAGCAATGCAATCTATTTCGTAAGAGTTTCTGTAATAATATATTTCGCCGAACCTCCTGAACAAATGCTCCTGAACGACGTTTTCAACCAAAGCCGAATATAGGTAACTGGCGCCGCTCCAAGCTGAGAATACGTTTAAGAGGAGGGGATCTCTGAAGAATATCTTTTTCTCCTTCCTATACAAAACCCTCGATCCCTGTTTTAGATAGGCGAAGTCCAATACGTAGATGTTTTTAAAGAATTCGATGTATTCTTGAACGGTTTTGTAAGAGTAGCCGGAGGTATCCTGAGCTATAACCCTAAAGCTTAGAGCTGATGGTATCTTTGAAATCAAAGATGCAAATACCTCCTTGGTTATCTCTAAGCTCTTACCGAATCGAATGATTTCACCCACTATCGCATTCAGGACGTGAGAAGAGGAGAAACCGTTTATCGTCAGAGGAAATCCTCCAGTCTCCAAATACCTCTTAAACAACTCTAGAACCCTATCGTATTCGAGCCTGTAATTCCTAACCCCGTGAACCTCCACGAACTCCTTGAAGTTCAAGGGTAAAACCTCATATAACCCTCCCAAATCCCGTTCTTCCGGGAAACAGTTCCATATCCCTTCGAACTCTCAAAGAACTAGAACCCGTAACGGCAACAACACACTTCTCCAATTTTTCTACGTCGATTAGATACTTCACGGCCTTCACCACTCAGCTACGCTCGTTACCTCGTCAAGAAAGATGTATTTAGTTTCATCAGACTTTACGGCATTCAAGTATTCCTTTATAGCTTCTCTCAAGCTTACGAAATCTGGAAAGATGTCGCACGCGATTGCAAGCTGAGTGGAAGTAATTATCTACTTCTTCCAGCGGTATCAACCTCCCGTTCTCAATCTCAATCGTGTAAAACCTTACAACTTTTTGCTTCATATTCATCCAGTCTTTGTAGAGTTCCTTAACAAGCTTAGAATAGTCCTTAATATGCCTTATGAACGTAGGATTATCGAGAACATTTTTTAATGTCAGTGTTTTCGTATTTCTTAAACGTCTCTCGAAGCTTGTCTCTTACAGTCTTTCCGCCTCTATCCTCAGCAAACAACGTTTCAACTTCGAAAACTTTTCTGTCCACATATACATCCATTCTGACACATCCACTTTCACATTCGGTTTTAATGTATTCTTAGATCTCTGTTGGAATCTTAATCAATCCCCGTTCATCCTTTTATGCTTGCTCAAAAAGCACTTACTCCTACGTTGCATTCGAAGACGGCTGAATTTTGTGTTCCATCGAAGTATATTTCAAATGGGTTTCCCTACGAGTTTTCGCCAACTTCAAACCCTAAAACTTATATCTCTCTCCAAAAGCTTTGAAGTTATGAGAAACATTTACGTTCAAGAGCTCAAGCAGATTCCGGTTGAGCAACAGATGATCGAGATCGTCGAAAGGAAGGGTATCGGGCATCCCGACAGCTTGGCAGATGGAATCGCAGAGGCTATGAGTCGGGCTTTGAGCAGGGAATACATAAGGAGGTACGGGGTAGTTCTGCATCACAACACCGATGAAACTCAGATCGTCGCAGGAAAAGCCAAACCCGCTTTTGGAGGTGGCGAATTAATACAGCCCATTTTCATCCTGCTCGTCGGTAGAGCTACGAAGGAGTTTGACGGTGTTAGCATTCCGGCGGACAGAATAGTTCTAAAGGCTGCGAAGGATTACATAAGGAGTGCGATGGCTAATTTGGATCCAGAAACCGACATAATATTCGACGTTCGAATCGGGGAGGGTAGCACGGATCTCAGAGATGTGTTCGCGAGAAGGAAGGGTGAAGTTTCGATGGCTAACGACACGTCATTCGGCATAGGCTTCGCCCCGTTCACGGAAACCGAGAACTTGGTTTACAACGTAGAGAGGAGGATTTACAACGAATTCAGAAAGCAGGAGAAGGCTGTAGGTGAGGATGTGAAAGTTATGGGGCTTAGGGAAGGAGATAAGATCACGCTAACGGTTGCGTGCGCATTCGTAGATAGATACCTGAACAACATCAAGGAATACATCGCCGTGAAGGATGAACTCACGAACTGGATCAAGGAGATCACGGGCGAATATACTGAGAGGGAAGTGAACGTCCAAGTGAACACAGCCGACGATTACGAGAGGAATTGCGTTTATCTCACCGTCACTGGAACTTCAGCCGAGCAGGGTGACGACGGTAGCGTTGGAAGGGGTAACAGATGCAACGGACTCATAACACCCTGCAGACCGATGAGCATGGAAGCTTCGAGTGGTAAGAATCCTATAAATCACGTCGGCAAGATCTACAACATCCTCGCAAACTTAATAGCTAAGGACTGCTACGAAAACATCGAAGGGATAGTGGAAGTCTACGTTAAGATTCTGAGCCAGATCGGAAAGCCGATAAACGAGCCCCGTGCTTTGAGCATTCAGATAATTCCGAAGAAGGGTTACGAAGTGGAAAAGATGGAGAAGCAGGCTGTGGAGATAGCCGAAGGTTGGTTGGACAACATTCTGAAGATCACGGACATGGTCATAGAAGGGAAGGTAAGCACCTTCTAATTCTAATTTTAGGAAAGGGGTTGGGATACCCGCAAATAATAAAAAATTTTTGTTAGATTTGCTCGAAAGCCTTCTGCAACGGCGGAACGACCTGCTTCTTTCTCGACATTACACCATCAAGCCAAACGCTCTTACCCTCAAGCTTCTTGCCGAACGCGATCTCTACTACCTGCGGGTAGTCCGTAACGACCAGTAGCTCCGTTCCCTCCTTCATGATGTCCGTGAGCATCAGGAATATTCCGGCGTAGCCACCCTCTTCCTTCATCTTCTTCATCTCTTCGTAGATCTCGTCGATCCTGTCCTTGATCAATCCCAAGTCTACGAGCTCGATCTGACCTATTCCGACCTTCTTTCCAGCCATATCAAAGTCCTTGAAGTCCCTCGTTATGATATCCCTTGCAGACATTCCTTCTACTGCTGAAAGCTTAGCCTTGAGATCGATTCCGAACTTCGTTATGTCCTCTATCCCGGCTATCTTCGCCAACTCTTCAGCTACAGCTTTGTCCATGTCCGTCGTCGTTGCTGACTTGAAGATCACAGTATCGCTCAATATTGAAGCCAACATGAGTCCGGCCATCTCCTTCGGAATCTCGATTCCCGTCCAGTCGAAGAGCTTCTTGAGGACAGTTCCGGTGCATCCAACCGGGAAGTTCACGAAGAGTATCGGGTTCGGTGTCGTTACATCTCCGATCTTGTGGTGATCGACAATCGCGATTATCTCAGCCTTGTCGATGTTGTCCGGAGCCTGAGTCTTCTCGCTGTGATCGACCAGAGCTATCTTCTTTCCTTCCGCATCCGTCATTATCTCCGGAGTTGAAACTCCGAACGTTTCAAGAACGAACTTCGTTTCTGGGTTCGGCTCTCCCTGAATAACCGGCACAGCCTCGCCGTCGATCTTAATCAATCCGCCCCTCTCCTTCCACTGGTTGAGCAAGTATGCAAACACGATCGCAGAACAGACGGAGTCCGTGTCCGGGTTCTTGTGTCCGACAACATACACCTTTTCCGCCATGGTGCTATGATAACATTGCTAATAGATAACACTTTCGAATTTTTTTGACTTTAAGATGTTTCTTAACGGCTCGATCGACGGGAAACTACCCGCCACCTCGTGAGCACACCTTTCCCGAGTTTTTCAACCGAAATCAATTCGAGTTCTATAGGCGGGCTGAAGGAATATCCATCCACGACCGTCGGCGCTTTTGCCCCGCCGATTATCATATTGCCGTAGTATACGTAAATTTCGTCCACCAAACCTTCTTTAAGCAGTCCGTAGTTCAGCGTTGCCCCGCCTTCCACCATAACCTTCCTTACACCTATTTCGTGGAGGTAATTCATAAGTGCAACCAAATCAACCCTGCTCTCACCGAAGCAGACGACTTTCGCCCTCTCTTTCAGCTTTTCAACCTTGCTTTTATCAGCCAACTTCGATACGGCTACAATCGTCTTTGCATCATTGTTTAGGATTTCAGCATTTAGGGGAATTCTGCATTTGCTATCTACGACGATTCTAATGGGATTCTCGGGCTTTCCTTGCTCAATCCTCCATCTTCTGAGTTCGTAGCTTTTAACGGTTAGGCGCGGGTCGTCCGCTAAAACCGTTCCGATTCCCACCATTATCGCATCGCTTTCAGCCCTAAGCCTATCGACTCGCTTGAAGTCTTCCTCGCACGAAATCTTAATCTGCCTCCTCTTTTCGTCGCTGATCTTTCCATCCACGCTCGAAGCTATGTTAATGAACACGAAGGGTTTCACGATACTAATCATTCAATAACGGTGTAATATATTCTACCGTTGGTAATCTCTCAACGATATTTTGCATTAGTAGGGAGTATAAAGAAGACTAAGTCCGCTTTAGGATTACTATAAACTCCCTATTCATAGTCTCAACTTTATCTCCCCTAACGTTTGAGGGACTCGATTTCTTTGGTAATCTCTTACTTGGGATCTCTCTTATTACAGTTTCCAAATGCTCGTAGCCCAAGCTTTGGAAGATCTCGGCCATTATAATATCAGTGGGGATGTTGACCTTGCAAACCGTTCTGTTACCGATCACGAGAGCTATGATATAATCCTTAAAGAAAGTGTAAACGTCCAACTTTTATTTCATCTAAGACTTCGTAAAGCGTTGGTGATTTTACGTCACTCAGGATTCTCTTAGCCCTGATTCCTCCAAGGGACAGTTTATCTATTTATCTTTTCATAATCGAATCCGAGCCACTGAAGTGAAAGTCGAGAAAATTGCTCATAAGCAACCGTCGTTCTCGAATCTCTCCGTATGGGGGAGAAGTTAAAACTATATCGGCGGAAACATCAATCCCGTTTCGAACGTCACCCAAAAAACGTCTGCAGAAATTCGATCGAGTAGCTTAGTTATAATAGGATAGTATTCGACCGCAAATCTAACGTTCCTGTCCAAGATTTCCAAGAAAATTCCTATAGCGTTTGGATTCCAGCTTTTCAGCTTGCTTTCAGGAATTCTGAACAGCTTATACTCACTATCCCTCGTGTTGCTGACCTTTCTAACCGTTTCGCTAAAAGCGACGAAGAGGAAATCTCTGATATTGTCATCTTCAACCTCTCCGATAACGCTTTTGATGAACGACAGCTGTTTGATCACGGAGGGCTTGAACCAGTAGTCGATGTTGAAGAACTTAGGAACTTCAACGCTTTCAAAAATCTTCGGATTAAACTGTGCGATTGAAAGTTTTTCCTCTATCCTCTCAGTTTCCAAAAGTAGAGTCCTTACGTTTAGAGATGTAATTCTAACCTTAGAAATTAAAATTGCGAGTGGGTTTATGTCGTATCTAAAAGCGTTTTTACCGCTTAAAATTCCTTCAACCAAAACGGTTCCAGAATCACAGAACGGATCTAAAATGGTCTTCTTATCTCTACCATACTTCTCGATCAACTTCTTTGCGATCTGAGGTAGCATCATCGCTGGATATGTGTGAATTCCGTGAATACCTATTATTGCAGTTTCTCCTCTGAAATCCCAGCTTTTGTCTCTAATTCTTAGCATCCGCTCACCTTATCTTTCAATTTTTCAGATAGTATTGATTTTTCGGAAAGCCAAGCTATTATAATGTTCCTGACGACTTCCGAATCACTCGAACCCATCTAACCTTTAAGTTTCTGAATCAATTCGTATTGTTCTTTGGTTAGCACGACTTGAATTCTCACACTTTCGTTACTCATATTAAAATACTGTTATACCAGTCTTTCGAAAGTATCTCTTTTAATAAATGCGAGTGGGTATGATAGGGGATAAAATACTTTTTCAGCATTGTTTTTTCTTATCAGTTCCTTAAACTGCTCGTAAACGCTATCCGGAATGAAAACGAACTTCATACCTTCATCGAGCATAGCTCTAATTTTATCTTCCCTAAAATCGGTTTTTTTTCGCTTATACAAACGAAAACCGCGTTTTTGAACTTCGAGAATATTGAGGTGTCTTCTCTCCATCGCTCTCTTAGAGTTCTTTTAACTGCAAGGGCTACGGATCTGTCAAGATCTTGCATAATTTTGTTCCAGCTTGGAACTGCTAAATCAGATAAATACTCTTCTTTTTTCTTCTTTTTCAAAACCTCACATTCAATTCCTTTAAAATCCCTTAAAGCTATTTGCAGTAGTTGATTTTCTCCTTCAGCAATTCTTTGGCTTCTTTTAAAATCTCATCGACCGACTTTATCCTCTCCGACAGCTTCCTCAATGCATCACCCTTTCAAAAGTTCCTCCAATCTCTTCTTCGCCTTTTCAACTCTTTCCCTATCTTTTCCGGAGAACTTTATTATTACGTATCCAGGCTTCGGGTAAGAACCGATCTGAACGTCTTTAAACTCCTCCACAACCCTATTCAGCTGATCCAGAATTTTCTCTTCGTATCCCTCCACGTTAAGCGTTGTTTCGTAGTATTCTTTCTCTCCAAACCTCGGCAAAATCTTTTCAAATACATCCTCCATCTCCGCGGGAACGCCGGGCATAACTGCAACGTTCTCAACCACGTAACCCGGTGCAACGCCTACATCGTTATCTATAACTTCGGAACCCTCGGGAAAGGTGCAAACCTTTTTCAAAGCTTCTTCGTTCGCATTCGGATACTTCCGCTTTAGTTTCTCAAAAACGTCTTCGTAGAGCACGAGCTTTCTGCCCAAAGCCTTGGCTATGCCTTCCGTTGTAACGTCGTCATGCGTCGCACCTAAACCTCCAGTAACGAGCACGAAATCGGCCTTCTTCCTTGCTCTATCAACTTCTTCGGCTATATCATCGATGATGTCTGGCACGGTTATGATCCTGATAACCCTATGTCCCTTCCGCGTGAGCCTACGAGCCATATATGTGGCGTTGGTATTAGAAATGTCCCCGCTGAGAATTTCGTTACCTACGCTGACGATTATAAATTCCATGCGATTTTATAGGTTTGAAATAAGAAAAATTTTGCGATCTACTCTTTCTCAGTTACGAATTTGGTTACCAAATTCGATGGAATGAGCTCGAAGAGCATATCCTCGCTGAATGATGTGTTTACGACCTCCTCAAAATCGACATCTCCGAACTTGTAGCTCGGCGATGCCACGTAAAATTCCTTGGAGAAGTGTTTAGCCGTCAAAGCCAACGGCAGTGTGCCTGTTTTGTTTATGAACGCATCGCTAAGCACGGCATCTGCACCAACTACGACCAAATCGCAAGCCTTAACTGCATAGCTAATAGCGGAATCCGGGAAGGTCGTTGCCAGAAGTCCCCTTCCCCTAAGATACCTCGCCATCTCTAAACCTTCCTTGCCCGGAGTCGACTCAAGAACTATCACATGCTTGGCTTTAAGCAAAGCCCTTTCGACTATGTGGCTCCTGCTAATCGTAGCAACTATTTTACCTTCAACTATCTTCTCAAGATTCTTCGCACATCCGTCGTCCATCTCCTCTATCTCCGCCTCGATCTCCGAGATGGATTTCCCCTCTTCAACGCGCTTAAGCAACCACCTAAGTCCAGCCATAGCTTTATGAGCCGAACAAACTTTCTTGCAGATCTCGATTCTGTCACCCTTCTTTCTTGTCTTCTTGAGAAGCTCGATCGTCATTCTGATAATCCTCGACTGTCCGCTCGATCTATCCTTAAGAATGGTCTCAAGATCCATGATCAAATTTAGCAAACGATATTATTTTTACCTTTTGAAATCCCTCCATGATCGACCTCCACATCCACTCAATTTTCAGCGATGGAGAGCTTATTCCCTCCGAAATAATTAGAAGGATGGCGCAGTTGAGGAACGAAGGATTGGCAATTACAGATCATGCGGACTTCTCGAACATAAGCTGGATCATGCAGAACTTAAGGAGGTTCATGGATTTCAGAGACGATTACGAATTGGACGTTCTGTTCGGAGTCGAAATAACCCACGTTCCTCCTAAGCTCATCGGCAAAGCCGTAGAGCTGGCTTGGAAGGAGGGGGCGGAAATTGTCATCGTTCACGGCGAAACGATAGCCGAGCCGGTTAAGGAGGGAACGAACATCGCTGCTGTTCAGGAGGAGATAGACATCTTAGCGCATCCCGGACTTATAGATATAAAAACAGTGGAACTTGCTAAGGAGAATGGAGTCTATTTGGAGATTTCAGCCAGAAAAGGACACTGCCTAACCAACGGACACGTTGCAAAGATAGCTCAAGAGGTTGGATGCAAGCTTGTAATTAACACAGACTCTCATTCACCAGCGGACTTCATAGACACGAATACAGCGATAAAGATTCTAAAGGGGGCTGGAGTTGATGACGTCGAGGATGTTTTTGAAAACTCTAAGAAGATTATAAAGAAAAGACTTTGACATTCGTTGACAAGCCAAAAAACTTTAACAGTTTAGAATTGATACAGATTAGCATGGAAATAAGGAAACTCCAGCTTATCGGTGGTTCGAGTTACATGATAAGTTTACCGAAACGCTGGATTAAGGAGAACAACCTAAATCAAGGTGACGAACTCATCTTGCAGGTCGACAAATGCGTAGTTAAGATATACCCAAAAAAAGGTGCTGAAAACGTTTTTAGAGTTAAGATCGACAAGATACCGAGAGCCGACGACAAATTCCTGAGGAGATTCATTTACGCTTTATACGTTCAGGGTTCCGACGAGATAATAATTGAGGACACGCTGTCGCCGAAGATAATTACGAAACTAAGCGAAATCGTTAGGGATCTAATCGGAATGGAGATAATCGATGTTACCGACTACAAAGTGGTTATAAAATGTCTTACAGCTTCCGATCTCGATATCGAAGGCGTTCTTAGGAGGATGTGTCAGATCGTCACAGAGATGATCGACATAATCGAGGAGTTTCTGAGGAGGAGAAAACCATCGACTGTAAGCGTAATACCTAAGCTTGAGGAGGAGGCTGACAGATTTTATCTCTTAGCCGTCAGACTTGAGCACAAGCTTTTGAGGGAGCTATCTTGTCCGACAAAGTGGAACGAGATGAAACAGCTTTTGGGCATGAGGATAGTTGCGAAACTGCTTGAAAAGATTGCCGATGCTTTGTATGACGCCTCCGAATTCGTTTTAAGCGTTGAGGAAGGTGAAGTGCTTCCGATTCTGCTCGATTTGAGAAGGATATTCAAGATAGTTTTGGACTCATACTTCAACGGAAACGTTGAAGTGTGTGAGGACGGAATAGAAATGGCTGAGGAGCTTGAAGAGAAAATACTAAGGGCGAGAAGTGGTAAAGATGGAGTTCCTTGCAAATTGGCTTTGGAATCGTTACTTGAAGCTTGCAGACACGTCAAGTCCATTGGAGAGATAGCTTTTAATAAAGCGGTCAGGGAAACGGTTATGGTGTGATTTATGCCGAACTACCTCGTAGTTTTACAGGGTGCGTGGATAGTCAGGAATGCCAGAACCATAAAGGACGCGATGAACATAGCTGTTGCTGAGGCTGGAAAAAGGTTGCATCCCGATCTCGACTTCGTCGAGATAGACGTCGGAGTTACGCAATGCCCGAAGTGTCACGAAAATCTCAAGAGCGTTTTCATGGTGGCTGGAACTGCTTTGGTTGGGCTAATCTTCGAGATGAAAGTGTTCAACGCTCAGAGTAAGGAGCATGCGGCAAGAATAGCGAAGTCCGAAATAGGTAAGAGGTTGCAGAGGATTCCGCTTGAGGTGCTGGAGGTCATCGAAATAGAATAAATTCATTCGATCAATTTATCGACCTCATCCTTCGCTGGGAAGTTTCTTGCTCCGTAATACCGGATGTTGTAGCTCGCCACGAAGTTTCCGAGTTTCAAGCACGTTTCGAGAGGCAAACCTTTCAGAAATCCGTATAAGAATCCGGCTGAGAATGCGTCTCCGGCTCCCGTTGTGTCAACTACCCTATCAACGCTGAAAGCCGGCTGATAGAACGTTTCATTCTTCGTAACGGCTTTGCTTCCCCTGCTTCCGAGGGTAATTACAAGAATTTCGACGAACTTCAGAACATCTTTTTCGGAAACTTTTAGACTTTTGAATTCGGGCTCAGATATTATGACCAAATTTGTGAACTTCAAAAGCTCCTTAAGTTTCTCGAAGCCCAACTTGGTGTATGGATAGCCAGGATTTAATATTACGAACTTCCCATGCTTTTTGGCATTCTTTGCTATTTCCAAATGAACGTCGAAGCTTTGCTTTGACGGAAATGGATCCAAGTAGAAGTAATCAACCTCCTCGTAATCCTTATCGCTTACATCCAATTCGACTACGCCGGATGCGTTCGGATGAACGAAGAAAGTTCTTTCTCCATGCCTATCAACGTAAACGTCAACTCTGCCAGTGAGATCGTGAGTGACCTTCAGCTTCAGCTCCACATTTTTCATACTCTCTATGAAGAACTTCGCATTCTCATCCCTTCCGATGGTGGAATAGAACCTGCATTTTACGCCGAAGTTCGCCAATCCGGCTATTACGTTTGCACATGCACCGCCGGGCATCCTTACGAAGTTCTTGACGATCGCATGACCTCCTCTCTGGGGATATTCGTCGATCGCATAGATGTGATCGACCAAAGCCGGACCTACTCCGGCTATCATATTTCGAGGATCTTCGCAGAACCGATAAGCTTTTTCTTAACTTAACCGAGCTTGGTATTATGGATGTTGACGAGCTTAAGGATCATCTATCAAGCTACGTAATCGATGTTCTCAAGCGGAACGGTATTGTAAAGCTCTTTCCCCCCCAGATCGAAGCCGTAAAGAGAGGACTTTTTGATAGAAAGAATATGGTCATAGCAATTCCGACGGCAAGCGGAAAGACGCTCATAGCCGAACTTGCGATGGTAAAAGAGGTTATAGAGGGTGGTAAATGCCTTTACATCGTCCCTCTCAGAGCTTTAGCCAACGAGAAGTTCGAGGAATTTAGGAAGTGGGAAAGTATTGGGATAGATGTCGGAATAACGACCGGCGATTACGAATCCAAAGACGAGTGGCTCTCGAACAAGGATATAATCGTTGCAACCGCCGAGAAGGCAGATTCCTTGCTTAGGAATAGAGCGGGCTGGATGAGGGAAATTACATGTTTGGTTGTGGATGAGATCCACCTTTTGGATTCAGCCGACAGGGGGGCCGTTCTTGAGATTCTAATTGCTAAGATGAGAAAGATAAATTCCGAACTTAGAATAATTGCTCTCTCAGCAACGATTCCAAATGCGGACGAAATAGCAGAGTGGCTTAATGCTGAGCTTGTGAGAAGCGACTGGAGACCTGTTCCGCTGTATGAGGGTGTCTTCGTGAACGGAAAGATAGAGCTTTACGGTGATGGATCGTTGGTGGATACGAAAATAGTAGGCGAAAGCATTGAGGATCTCGTTGAGGATTGCCTTAAGGAGGGAGGACAAGTTCTCGTATTCGATTCAACGAGGAGAAATGCTGAGAATACTGCTTTAAAGCTTGCAAAGGTAACCGCAAGGTATTCTGATCCGAAAGAACTCAGGGATGTTGCAAAGTCGGTTTTGGAGGAAAACGATGGTGAGATGAGCAGAAGGCTGTCGGAATGCGTTGCCATGGGTTGTGCATTCCATCACGCCGGACTGCTGAGCTCTCAGAGAATGGCGATAGAGAGGGCTTTCAGGGAGGGAAAGATCAAAGTGGTATGTGCAACTCCGACGTTATCGGCTGGAGTTAATCTGCCGGCGAGGAGAGTTATAATAAAAAGCTACCGCAGATTCGACGGATTTTCGAAGCCTATTAAGGTTATGGAATACAAGCAGATGGCTGGAAGGGCTGGAAGACCGGGAATGGATGAAAGGGGTGAGGTTATATTGATAGTTAGGAACGAAGCTGAAAAGAACAGGGTTCTGAAGAGGTTCGTCTTCGGAGAGGTTGAGAAGATAAGATCGAAGCTCGGAGCCGAGAATCACCTCAGATTTCACAGTCTATCGCTGATAGCGGAAGGATTCGCGAAGAGCTTGAAGGATCTCGAGGATTTCTTCTCTCAGACTTTCTTTTTCCATCAGAACGAAATCCCGCTATCTTACGAGCTCGAAAGTGTTGTTTTGCAGTTGGACAGCTGGGGGATGGTTGAATTCGATTACGACAGCGTTAAGCCGACCGAATTGGGAAAACTTGTATCAAGACTTTATATCGATCCCCTAACTGGTTATCTTTTCGTTGAAGAGCTTAAGAGATCTGAATTTCTTTCGGAATTCGAAGCTCTCTATTTAATATGCAGAACGCCGGATATGGAGACGATATACGTCAGGAAATCGGATTTAAACTGGCTTACCGATGAAGCGCTGATGCGTGGAATTCCGCTGAACGACTGGAGTCTTAGAGAACTCAAAACCGCTCTGTGCTTGCGAGATTGGATAAACGAGGTGGATGAGGATGCAATATGCTCCAAGTTCGGCATAGCTCCCGGAGATCTCAGAAGACTGATTGAAACCGCAGAATGGCTGACAAATGCTTTGGCAAGAATTGCGGAGTTTTTGAACGTTGAAGGACTTGACAGATTGGTCTTGAGGATAAAGCACGGTGTTAAGGAGGAGTTGCTCGAACTCGTCGAGCTTAAGGGAATAGGAAGGGTCAGAGCCAGAAAGCTGTTCAGAGCGGGAATAAGAAGTAGGGAAGATATTTTGAGAAATAAAGAAAAGCTTCCGTCGTTGCTCGGCAAAAAGATCGCCCAAAACGTGCTTGAGCAGTTGATCAGCGAGCCCTGATACAAACGACATCCTTTCCATACTTAAGATCTGCGAACTCAATCCTTTCTATTTTAAATCCAGCGTTCTCAAGCATCTTTACGATTTCATTCGAGCTGTATAGCTTAGCGTTTGCGTAAAATGGGCTGTCCTTCCTCTGACTGTATTCCTTTCCGAGTTTCGAATCCGCGGGAACGCCGCACACGACAACGACCCTTCCCACTCTGCGAGCTTCTGCCAAAGCTTTCAAAGGATCATCGAGAAAGCACAGCGTAAATGCGAAGAGAACCAAATCGAAGCTCTTATCTTTAAACGGCAGATTTTTAGCATCGGCTTTTATAACTTCTATTCCCCTCGATTTCGCGAGCTTCAGCATCGCATCCGCCAGATCCACTCCGTATCTTATTCCAAGCTCCTTTGCGAATCTGCCTGTTCCGACTCCGACTTCAAGTCCGAGCTCGAACTTTCCGGCACCTCTTTTTATCAGTTCAACCTCCTTCAGAAACCACTCCCTGTTGCGATCATACCATGAATCGTATCTCCCGGCGAATCTGTCAAAAATTTCGACGATCATAAAAATTGAAGATTATCTATCCTTTTTCTCCTTTCTGAGTATGCTCTCAGCCGCTATCAAGCCCGTAACTGCAGCACCAACGATTCCCCTGCTTATTCCCGCTCCGTCTCCGATTGCGTAGACATTCGGAATGTTCGTCTCCATTTCGCTGTTGACCTTCAGCTTAAGCGAGTAGAACTTGATTTCCGGAGCATACAGAAGAGTCGAATCGTCGGCTACGCCGGGGATAACCTTATCGAGCGCTTCGAGTGCATCCAAGATGTCGTCAACAACTCTACCGGGATAAGCCAAGCTTATGTCTCCCGGAATCGCCGTTTTCAGCGTCGGCTGGACGAGACGGTTGTTCTTTATTCTCCTTTCCGTGCTCCTCCTCCCCAACCTCAGATCCTTAAGCCTCTGCACTATAGGATTACCTCCGCCAAGCTTCGTAGTTATCCTCGCAAGATCCCTACCCCACTCGTTTGGATATTCGAAGGGCTCCGTAAATTCGTAATGTCCGAGCAGAGCGAAGTTAGTGTTGTTAGTCTTCTCCTTAGCCTTGCTGTGTCCGTTGACCAAACAGAAGTCTCCGTAATCTTCTCTGATAACCCAACCTCTTGGACACGTGCAGAACGTTCTGACGTAATCGTCGTGCCTCTTCGTAAGTATCCTTAGCTTCGGATCGTATATGACTGAAGTTATCTCGTCCATTATCGAAGCAGGAACCTCAACCCTAACTCCGACGTCTATCGCCTTCGCATTCTCACTCACGGCGATATTGTATTTCTTAACCCACCTCTCGAGCCACTCTGATCCACCTCTTCCGACCCCGATGATGAGGTAGTCGTATTCGTATTGCTTTCCGTCGTGCAGAGTGATCTTTTTCTCTTTTGGATTGATATCCATAACCGTCTTCCTCGTGTATATCTTGACGCCGTTATCCTTCAGATACTTCTCTATACTCTTTATAACCTTGGGTAATTCGTCGCTCCCCACGTGCCTCTGCTTAAGCGGAACGAACTCAATTCCGGCGGCGTTGGCCCTCCTCATAAAATCTTCGATCTTCTCCTTGTCAGTCCCGTAAACTTCATCCGGCGCTCCGTGTTGCAAAAATATTTTATCAACTTCCTCCATCTTCTTCAGCAGATACTCCGCATCGATCAGATCGATCAGATCTCCGCCGACGGTGTAGCTTGAAGGATACTCCGGAATCGCATAGTTCAGCTTTCCGTCGGAAAGACCACCAGCCCCTCCGACGCCGAAGGTTATGTTGCAGGGTTTGCACTTCGTGCAGAAACTTTCGGAAAGATCGCTGGGACACTTTCTTTTGTCGATATCTCTACCGAGCTCGAAGATCGCAACTTTCAACTTTCCGGCAAGCTTATATGCGGCGAACAAACCACCAGGGCCAGCTCCAACGATTATGACATCGTATTTCATACATTTTTAGGCTCTTCTGGCAAAGTATATTTAAGATTTTTTATCAGACGTTCACTACTTTCAAGCATCTCCCTACTTCGACTGAGTTGATCACAGCCTTATAAACGAACTCCCTCGACTTCTTGCAAGCATCTTGTAGGCTCAACCCTTTAGCAAGGTGGCATGCAAGGGTGGAACTGTAAACACAGCCCGTTCCGTGGATCTCAGCGTCGACAATTTCGCCTTCGATTATGAACGTTTTTCCAGTATTGGCATCGAATACGACATCTTTTCCACCTAAGCTCCCACCTGTAACTACTACCGAGCATCCGAATCTATCGGCAATTACCTTAGCCGCCTCCTCCGCGGATTCCGAATCCTCAATCTCGATTCCGGAAAGCTTGGATGCCTCATCCGCGTTCGGAGTTATGACGTCGCAAGCTTCCGCGAGGATAGAATAAACGTCCCTGCCGGAAAATTTAAAGCCGGTAGTTGCTTTGATTACTGGATCCACGACCTTGGGAACGTCGACACATCTCGTCAGCTTTGCAATAACCTTCGCCTGATCTTTGGAGCAAACCAATCCTACTTTTATCCCGGCCAAGTTTAGATCGTCCAACACGGCAGAGATCTGTCTTTCGAGGCATTTCGGTTCGATCTCGTAAATCCCGTAAACGCCACACGTGTTCTGATACGTTATAACCGTAACGGCTGAAGACGGAAAAAAGCCGAGAGCCTTTATAGTCTTAACGTCTGCGAGGATTCCAGCTCCACCGCTCGGATCCAATCCGGCTATACTCAATACGCTCCTCATTTCGGAACCTCCAGCCGATGCAATTCGGTATTATGCATCCAAAAAATCCCGAGATCGGATACACTACCAGTTGGTTGATGATAGAACCGAAAAGCAGTATCGACAAGCCGATTAGGAACATAATAAATCTGAGCTTTAAGCTGTCGGGAAGTTCGTAGTTTAGGTAGTCCGTAGATAAGGTGTGTGCGACACCGAAGCCGAGCAGATACCCGCCGATCTTGAATGCGTAGTGTCCGATCAAAGGATGCAAGGAAAAGATGAGAAGGGACGAAATCACGATTCCCAAAAGCTTTGAACTTCTGTTTAAACTGATTTCTATCGAAGATGCGACGTATCCTATCGAAATTCCTATGATCAAACCTCCGATTACATCTCTAACGTAATGAACTTCGAGAAATATCCTCGACAGACCTACGAGACCAACCACAACAAACGCAACGGCGAAAAACCACACCTCCCTTATTTTAAACGCCAAGTAACTCCAGAAAGTCGCTGAAACTGTCGTATGTCCGCTCGGGAATCCGTAACCGCTTACGGATGTCTTCCACAGATACTTAGGAGGTCTCGGAAGCTTGAGAAAGTTCTTTAGGGTTATAACGGTTAAACTGCTCAAGACGAGCGCACAGAAGAGTTGCCATCCCGTTCTTCCATCGACCACGAAGTATACGAAAGGAACGAAAACTAAATACGCTTTTTCGTCTCCGAGTTCCGTAATCAACAACCAAAAGTTCATATCAAATCTAAGAGTTCATTCAAGCTTACGGCTTTCTGCTCACCGCTCCTCAAATCTTTAACAGCGACCTTCCCTTCTTTAAGCTCTCGCTCACCGACGATTACGGCTAAGTCCGCGTTTATGTCGTTTGCATAGCTGAGCTGTTTTTTGATGTTCCTTTCCATGACATCCGTAACGACAACCGCCTTGTCCCTCAGCGTATTCGCGATCTTAAAGGCTTCTCCTTCCAAACCTCTGAAGCTTACAACGACAACCTTCTTCTTTCGTTCCAACTCAACTTCGCAGATCTCGGCAATCCTATCGAATCCCAAAGCGAAGCCTGTAGCTGGGGTATCTTCTCCTCCGAAAAGATGTGCCAAACGGTAGCTACCTCCTCCGCATATCTGATTCTGAGCTCCCAAGCCTTCTTTAGCGTAGGCTTCGAAGACTACGCCGGTGTAGTAATCCAGCCCCCTCGCAATTCCGAAATCGAGCTTGTATTTAACGTCGAGAGCATCCAATACGTCGCACAACTTTTCTATGTGACCGAAATCGAAATCGGGGATAATCTCCTTAGCTGAGCCGATTACGTCCCTATCTCCAACGAGTTCGACCAAAGAAAATATCGAATCCCGCAGATCCGAGCTAACCCCTACTTCGTCCAGATACTTCTCAAGACCTTCGACGTCCTTCTTATCTATAAGCCTCATGATCTTCGAAGCAACGTTCTCATCCAAATCTCTGAGCAGATGTCTCAGCAATCCGACATGACCTACGTGCAGATCGAACTTAATCTTAAGCTCGTCCATTATTCTGTATGCGAGGGATACAACCTCGGCATCGGCTAAAGGCGATGAGGAGCCTATAAGCTCAACTCCGAACTGCCAGAATTCTCTGTATCTTCCTTTCTGAGGTCTTTCGTAGCGGAAGCAGTTTGCGAAGTAGTAGAACCGCAACGGTTTCGGCATTCCGACGCATTCGTTTACGAACATCCTGATTACTGGAGCTGTGAGTTCGGGTCTCAACGCGAGATCCCTTCCACCCTTATCCTTGAACGCGTATATCTCCTCGATTATCCCCTCGCCGGATTTTATCGTGAAAAGCTCCAAATGTTCGAACGTAGGAGTTAGAATTTCTCTGTAGCCGTAGCTTTCCGCAATTCTTCTCATGATTTTCTCAATGGTTCTTCTTTTTTCCATCTCATCCGGCAGAAAGTCCCTCGTTCCTCTCGGTCTTTCGATTTTCACATCCCAAGATCACCGGCATCTGTTTAAAAATTTGCTCAAAGGTTAAATTATTTATAAGGTTTGCATAGCTAAGGGTATGGACAAAATAAACTTCGATGCAGAATACGTCAGACCCATAATAAGAGGAGAAAAGGTCACTACGATTAGAAAGGGAATCAAGAGCTATCCCGTTGGCAGAATAGTGGATCTCACGGTAAACTACACGCCGTTTGCAAGGGCAAGAGTTGAGAAGGTGGTCGTAAAGAGGGTTAGCGAACTCACCGATGAGGATGCAAGGAGAGACGGTTTCAGCAGTAAGGACGAGCTTATCCAAGCTCTTAGGAAGATATACGGGGATATAAGGGATAGCGACTTCGTTACGATCGTCCATTTTGTAGTGGTTGAGAGTTACGTTAGATGATCTCCCAAATCGATCGGCTTGCGGTTGATCATACGCGGTCAGACTAAACCGTTAAGTAATAAAGCTTGCTGGCAGTAATACACGTATGGAGAAGTTCAGCTACGCGAAGGCTGGAGTTGATATATTTCAAGAAGAGAAAGCCGTCAAAGCTCTCACGAGTCAGATAAAGCATGTTAGGAGCGGTTTTGGTAGGCCGATTTTGATGGGTCACTACGCGAGCGTCTTGGATTTCGGCGAGTTCGGAGTTGCGATAACCACCGATGGCGTCGGAACGAAGATAATGGTTGCTGAGAAGCTCGGTAAGTTCGACACCATCGGAATAGACTGCGTAGCCATGAACGTCAACGATCTCGTAGCCATAGGAGCCGAGCCGATAGCGATGGTTGACTACATCGCAACGTTCAAGCCGGATGAGGAGATCATGGCTGAAATTGCCAAGGGATTGGAGAAGGGATGTGAGATTGCAAACGTAACTCTCGTCGGAGGTGAAACGGCAACTCTGCCGGATCTAATCAAAGGATGGGATCTGGTGGGAACGGCGATAGGTGTTGTCGATAAGGATAAGATAATAACCGGCGAAAACATTCAACCGGGAGATGTGATCTTCGGAATTCCAAGCTCTGGGATCCACAGCAATGGCTTAACACTTGCGAGGAAGGTTATTGAGAGTGCCGGTTACGGTTACAGCGACGAATTTGAAAACGGTAAGACGATCGGTGAGGAGTTACTAACGCCTACGAGGATATACGTTAAGGAGATTCTGCACGTAATCAGGAACTACGAGGTTCACGGACTCGCGCACATCACCGGCGGAGGTCTGCTCAACCTCAAGAGGCTCAAGAATGTTAAGTTCGTGATAGACGATCCCCTCCCGCCGCAGAAGATCTTCAGGTTCATTCAGGAGTTGGGGAACATCGATGACGATGAGATGTTCAGAACATTCAACATGGGCATGGGTTTCGCAATAGTTATGCCCAAGGAGGAAGCTAAAAAACTCGAAAGAGCGGGTATAATTGATGGAAAGATCGTCGGATACGTGGAGGAGGGTGAAGGGGTTTTCGTTAAAGATTTGAGGATAGACTAGTCCTTTTCGACCTCCTTTTTCAATAGCTTCTGTCTCTCCTTTGCCGTATAGCCCGTCAGTTCCTCTAAAAACTTGTTGTAAGTCTTAATCGTCTTAACCGCTACATCTTCGGGCACGTTCGGATTGGTTTTCGACTCAGCGTAGAGCTTTTTATCCTTAAGCCAGAGTCTTAGCTCTTCAATAGCCCCGAACCTGACGATGTAAACGTCACCGTCCTTCTCGAACTCGCCGAAGTGCTTGACGATCATTTCCTCCAATCTCTCCTGCGTGGGCTTAAAACCTCTCTTGAATCTGTATTCTCTCATGCTATAAGCTATGGAAAAGGATAAATAAGCTTTTATCAATCCATAATCATGGAAGATTTTGAAACAAGAATATTGGTCGACAAGGTGGATGTGAGAAATCCTATCGTCCTTACAAGCTTCCCCGGGATCGGACTCGTTGGAACGATCGCAACCTCGCACTTCATAATGGAGTTGAACTTAGAACAGATCGGTGTGATCGAGTCGAAAAACATTCCTCCGGTGGCTTCGCTCATGGACGGAATAATTCTACCGCCGATAAGGATATACCAATCAGTAGATTTAGGATTTGTTTTAATCCATTCGGACGTTCCTATCGTCCCCTACGCAACTTACGAGATGAGTCAGAAGATAGTGGAATGGGCGATCGAGATAAACGCGAGAAGGATCTTCTCTTTAGCCGGGGTTGCAACGTTTGAGGACAAGAAGAGGGTGTTCGGAGCGGCAACTTCCAAGGAGTTGCTCGACGAAATCAAGGATTACGTTGAAATCTTTAAGAGCGGGACGATTTCCGGCATTGCCGGTTCGATTTTAAACGAGTGCGTTGCGAGGAAGTTCCCCGGCCTGGCTTTGCTCGGAGAAACTTTGGGATTCAATCCCGATCCGAGAGCCGCTGCAGAAGTTATAAACGTTTTGAACAAAATGTTTAATTGGAACGTCAGCGTAGAGAAGTTGATTAAGGAGGCTGAGATGATAGAGGCTCAGATGCAAAAGCTTGCGGAACAAGCCAGAATGCACGAAGAGAAAGCTATGAAGAGAGAGGAGCTTCCGATGTATGGGTGATGATCATGAGATGTTTGGTCATCACCGGGGTCTCCAAAAGAGTTCTCGACGAGTTGATGAGAAGGATAATAAAAACGATTGAATTGAGAAGTGCTCACAACGTTGCGACAGCTTTGAGGGCTGATATAGGAGATAAGGTTTTGCTTACGACTTCGAAGTTGCACGATGTGGATAAGGGAACTGTCGGTGTAATAGCCGAAGTTGTCGGTAAAGAGGTTATATCGCATTCTTTGATCTTCGCATCCGAAAGCATGATTCAGGAGAACGAAATGACGGTGGTAAGGCTGAAATTGGATGTAAAAGGAGTGGGTAGGATAGTGAAGTTGTATAACGCCGGAATTCTCGACACAACCGAAGCGGATGTGGTTGAAGTTAGCTACTTCGATGCCCGATAATTTTTATTATTCAAATATTTAATTTTTTGAAAAAAATATAGTTATGTTATTGGTAATTCACGTTGGGAATTACCCCGGGCCACGTAACGTTTATCAAGTTGGTGGCGCCGTAGCCTGTGGTGTTACCGTATACGATCGCCCATGCGGTTCCGTTTATCTTCCACTTCGTGATGTTCCAGTTATGCACGCCGTTTGACAGTGTAGCTGGATTGGTTATGTTTACGTCGAACTCCAAGCTTCTCGCGTGAGTCCAGTTAATTTTAACGGCAACGGCGGTATGGCAGGCTATGCAGGCTTCGTTTTCTCCCCTGAGTAGGGTCGAATTGTTGGCGGCTCTAACAAAAGCCAAGTGCGCCGCACAGCTTCCGGTATCTCCTGGATATGCTGTCAAACCGAATCCCCCGGCTATCACGTAACTACTGCTGAAAACTCCCGGATTACCGTGACACTCGTAGCACGTCTGAGAGCCTATGCTTAGGTAGTAACCTACGTGATTAGGATTGTTGTATGCACCGTGGCAATCCATGCATCTTACGGTGCTCGCCGCATGGGCTTGAACACCGGGCGTATATTGTGTGTAACTGCCACTCACGCTTGCAAACGAAATTCCGTTGAAACCTCCCGCCCTATGGCAAAGTTGGCATTCGAATACGTAACCGGTTTCGCCGGTGTGCGGGCCTACGTGCGCTCTCATCTCTTCGTATATATCGGCGTGGCACTTTTTACAGGGAACGTTATTTCCAGTTCCGCTTATGTTATACCAGTAGTGTTGCCCGGCGAACAGTGAAACCGTGCTGGGTAAAACGACCAATCCCGTTGCGGCGAGGACAACGGTTACCAGTAAAAGTTTGGCTAAGTTCATACCGTCCCCTCCTAAAAATAAGTTTACCACAAAAGTGTATATATTTTTTACTAAAATGTATTTAATTTAACAATAATGCCATGGTAATCATTATTATTTGCTGTTGGTTGCACAATCTTTAATTATTGTTCAATAGTAAATTTTCAGCATGCCTTCACCTATGGACATCTACAAGCTCCTTCCGAAGACTAATTGCAAGCTTTGCGGAGAGCAAACTTGCATGAGCTTCGCGTTCAAGCTGATTAAAAAGGAGAAGAAGTTGGAAGACTGCAAGCCGTTGTTCGAGCCCGAATTCGAAGAGCAGAGAAAAAAGATAGAGGAGATGCTGAAGGTAGTTGAAAAGGCGACGGAGACGGGTTTGGTCGTTAACGAAGACCTTTGCATAGGTTGTGGAAACTGCATCGTCGTTTGTCCGGTTCACGTTTACGAAGATCCCGAAGGGGCGGGCTCTGGATTCGGAGTAAGGCTCGAGAATCCCATACTCAGGGTAGAAAACGGAGTGGTTAGGGTTGTAGATGTGGGCTTATGCAGGAGATACAAGGAGAAGACCATCTGCGTTGCTTGTAGGGAGAACTGTCCCACTTCCGCAATAGCATTTCTGGAGGAGTTATGATGTGGGTCTGCACGGGTTGTTCGTGTTTGTGCGACGACATAGAAATTGAAGGGGATGTCGTAAGGCATGCATGCAGGATAGGTGCCGGATTATATCTCAACCGATCCGTTGCAAGAGCCGAACCCCTCATCGACGGAAAGCGAATGGACATCGATTCGGCAATCGAGAGAGCTGTGGAGATTCTTAAAGATTCGAAGAGCGTTGCAATTTACGGCTTAAACAATTCAACGCTCGAAGCTCAAAAGATCGCAATGAAGCTCGCGAAGAAGCTCTCCGCATACGTTGACAACGGATCGAAGTTCGGGAAATTAGCGGAGATGATCCTGAGGAAGGAGATACCTTCAACTACGCTTGAAAACGTGAAGGATTACGCTTACGTTATATTCTACTGGGGATGCGACGTCCACAATTCGATGCCGAGGCACATGTCGAGATACACCTACTATCCGAGGGGTAAGAAGAGGCAGAGGGGATACGAAGAGGACAGGTTCTTGGTCGTCGTGGATGTTAGAAGAAGCCACACCGCGATGCTCGCTAAGAAGAACGCCGTCTTCATAAAGACGGACGACGACGGAAAACTCATTCGTGAATTCTTAACGGCACTGAACGGTGGAATAGCGAGCGGAGACGTTTTGAGAGTCGTCAAGGAGCTGAAGAAATCGGATTTCAACGTCGTATTCGGCGGAGGAGGGTTGATAGAGGGATTGAGCAACGAACTTGAGGAGTTCGTCAAACTCGTAAGCAATGTGGGATACTTCGTTCCCGCGGACTATCGGACGAATTCGATGGGATTCTTCAAAAGCATCTTCGAAGCTGGAATACCGAAGGCGAACTTTGAGGATCTGCTCATCGACGAAAAAGTAGACACGGCGATCATCGTAGGTAGCGACCCGCTGAACTCGATGCCTTTCGAAGTAGCTAAAAGACTTGTGAAACTTAATTTGATAGTTATAGATCCTAAAGTCAGTTTTACGTCAAAGATGGCGGATGTTGTAATTCCTTCAGCTATATCAGGTGTTGAATGTGGCGGAAAGATGCTTAGAAGCGATTTCGTGGAAGTTGAGCTGAAGCCAATTTTTAAATCGGAATTTGATGATGTTAAAGTATTAAAGAGTATTTCGGAGGGATTGTAAAATGCTGAGGTTCGCAAAATACCTAAAAAAGGTTGAACTGAAGCTTGTTACGTATAGAGACGGATTTCAGGTATCGGTTGCGGTGAAAGACAAGTTCGACGACGAATTCGTCGAAAAATCCGCAGTAGTGATCATACATCCAGATACGGCAAAAACCTTCGGATTCAAAGACGGGCAAATAGTGAAAGTTTCGTCATACGAAAGATGCGCGAATTTGAGGCTTAAAATCAGCGAGATTGCTCCGGAAAATGGAGCATTAATTCCTAAAAGCATCTACTCTTGCTATCTATATTCGGACAGGATTACAATAGAACCGACAGACGGCGAAATTACGACGCCGAACGAACTTCTCGAAAGATATACGTAGTTATTATTTAGTGTTAATGATCTATTAAGCAATAATACTGCATAAGCCAATAATTTAAAATGACAGATATTTCAGAAGAGAAAATTTTATAATCTATAATGTTAGATCCGAGGCGGGGATGGTAATGGATCTCAGGGATGGTTTTATAGTTCTCGATGAAATGAGGAACGTCACGATTCGAATAGGGAAGGTTATCGAGGAGGATGAATGGGAGCCGATGGGCCCGACTCCGAAACCCCACATCCTCGACCTGAGATACTGGGATCAGAAGCTGTTGGAGAGATACGAGCCATTCTACGCTCCTATGCAGGACTTCTGCAATCTGTGCACGATGGGTCCCTGTGAACTGTCGCACAACAAGGAAGGTGCCTGCGGTATCGATCTAAAAACTCAGAAAGCCAGACTGGTCGTTCTCGCATGCCTCATAGGAGCCTCATCTCATACCGCTCATGCGAGGCACTTGGTTCACTACCTCGTCGAAAAGTTCGGTAGGGATCATCCCATAGACTTAGGAAACAACGTGAACATCGAAGCTCCGAACGTGAGGCTCGTTTTCGGAATAAGACCAAAAACTATCGGCGATCTTGAGATGGTCTTGGATTACGTTGAGCAGGAGTTGGTTAGAGTCTTGCACACCCTTCACACCGGACAGGAGGAAAGCTACTTGGACTACGAATCGAAAGCTCTGCACGTCGGAATGCTCGATCATGTTGCGATGGAAGTGGCGGACATAGCGCAGGTAGCGGCTTTTAACTATCCGAAAGGAGATCCGGATGCTCCGTTGGTAGAGACCGGTTTCGGCGTGCTCGATCTGAACAAGCCCGTAATTTTGATTATAGGACACAACGTCCTTCCGGCGAGAAACATCGTCGACTATTTGGAGGAGCACGGTCTTGAGGACGAAGTCGAAGTAGCCGGTTTGTGTTGCACCGCAATAGACACAACGAGATACGATCCCAAGGCTAAGATCGTCGGAACTTTGAGCTTCGAACTCAGAGCGATCCGTTCCGGAATTCCGGATGTCGTGGTTACGGATGAGCAGTGCATAAGAGCGGACACACTTAGAGAATGTTCCAAAATGGGAATTCCCGTTATAGCTACTTCGGAAGCAGCTTCAAGGGGATTGCCCGACAGAACCCACGAGAATCCCGATGTCATAGTAGAAGACCTCGTAAGCGGAAGAGCGAAGGGTGTTTTGATCAGAGATCCGGATAAGGTCGGAGAAATCGCGGTGAGAGTGGCTATAGAGGTAAGAAAGAGGAAGGGTAGAAAGGAGCCCTTTATGGGTGAAGAGGAACTTAAAGCCGAAGTCCAGAAGTGCACCGGCTGTGCGAGATGCGTATTCTCGTGTCCGCACAATCTCCGCATCGACGTTGCGATGCAACATGCAAAGAAGAAAGGGGACTTCAGCAAGTTCAAGGAGATCGAACCGACGTGTATAGCTTGCGGAAGATGCGAGCAGGTATGTCCCAAGGGGATAAGGATCGTGGATGTCATAATGAAGTCGAGCCTGGATCAGCTTAAGTCGAAAACAGGCAAGAGCAGGGCTGGAAGGGGACCGATTCAGGATGTAGAAATTAGAAAGGTCGGACAGCCGATCGTTATGGGAACGATTCCGGGAGTCATCGCGGCAATAGGTTGTCCGAACTATCCGAGGGCAAGAGAGGAACTCGGGCAGATCATAGAGGAGTTTCTAAAGAGGAGATACATCGTCGTGACATCCGGCTGTCATGCGATGGATCTGGGAATGTATACCGACGAGGAGGGCAAGAGTTTATACGAGAAGTATCCCGGTTCTTTCGATGCCGGAGGGCTTGTGAACGTCGGAAGTTGCGTTGCTAATTCGCACATAAGCGGAGCGGTAATAAAGATAGCCGCTATATTCGCGCAGAGACCTTTAAGAGGCAACTATGCGGAGATAGCCGATTACATATTGAACAGAATAGGAGCCGTCGGTTTGGCTTGGGGTGCATACAGCCAGAAAGCGGCGTCGATTGCAACCGGCTTCAACAGGCTTGGCGTTCCGGCTGTAGTTGGACCTCACTCCACAAAATACAGACGAGCCTACATCGGTAAGTATTGGAAGAGGGAGAAGTGGTGGGTTTACGACATAAAGTCGAAGAAGAAGATACCGGTCGAACCCGCTCCAGATGCTTTGCTCGTTTGTGCCGAAACGAAGGAGGAGGCAATAGTTCAGCTTGCAAGGTTGTGCATAAGACCTGCCGACACTTACTTGGGAAGACAGATCAAGCTCACTCACTACATAGAGCTCAGCCAGAAGTATTTGGGTTGCCTGCCGGATGACTGGCATCTGTATGTTAGAACGGAAGCAGATCTGCCCGTCAAGATGAGGGACCAACTGTTGAAGATTTTGGAAGACGAGCACGGCTGGAAGATCGACTGGAAGAACAAGAAGATTCTTGAGGGTCCGATAAGGCAATACGACGCAGGATTTAACCCGACGTTGGTTGAGCACGTTTACGAGAAGTATACCGGAGAGAAGATCATTAGGTGATTGCTATGAGCCTCGATAAGGCTTTTGAGAAAGTTACGAGGATTTTTAATCCCGCAGACATCCAAGCGAGTAAGTGTGCGAGCATAATAAAGCCGAAGGTGGTAGCTACGATGATAAAGAAGTCAAAGCACCCCGTTCTGATAACCGGAGGTAAGCTACTTGAAGATGAGAAGCTTGTAGATTTCGTCGTCAAGCTTCACGAGAAGACGGGAATAGACGTAATCGCTACGGGTGGTTCGAGCAGACCTCTGATTGAGAGGGGAATAAAACCCATCGCTACCGTATTCACGCTCCACTACATCACCCAATACCTTATCGATCTTAATTGGAAGGGATTTGACGGTAAAGGTAACTACGATTTAGCGGTGTTCATAGGGTTCACAACTCCTTACTACCTTTCGAGGATGTTGTCTGCTTTGAAGCACTTCTCAAGGGTAAACACGATTTCGATATGCGAATACTATCAGCCACACGCCAAGTTTAGCTTTCCAAATTTGAATGAAGATCTGTATTATGAAGCTTTGAACATGATTTTAGAGGTGTGAAGGATGGTCGAAAGAAGGAAGGTCGAGATCCCCGAAGGGAAGAAAGTCAAGGTCAGCGTTGGTGAGGAGGATTTCCCGTTTGAGATATCTCCGATGTTCGAAGGAGAGAGGATAAGAAAGGGAGACATGTTCGTAGAGTTAGCCGGCCCGAAGACGGTAGGATTCGAACTCGTGATCTCACTTCCCCCAGATCAGGTTGAGGACATGAAGGCAACGCTCGTAGGAATAGATCTCGACGAGATGGAAGAAGGTGGTAGGTATCCGTTCGCTATGATCTACTACATAGCCGGCGAAAAGATCGATCCGGACATAGAGCCAGTGGTCGAGAGGAGAAACCACGAATTCCAGAATTACATTGAGGGATACATGCACATAAACTCGAGGGACACGATTTGGATTAGAATCGGAAAGAACGCGGTTAAGAAGGGTCTTAAAAGTCTGTTGCAGATAGCAAAAGCCACTATGTTGCTGTATAAGAACGAGATGTCCTTCATAGAGAAGATAGAGGCGTTATACATAACAGACAGGGAGTTGATTGAGAAGCTACTGAACGAGCTTGCGAGACCTATCTATGAGGAGAGAGACGCGAGGGTTGAGAAGTTGCATGACGAAGACGTCGATGAGTTCTACTCGTGTTCTCTATGCCAAAGCTTCGCTCCGACTCACGTTTGCATAATAAGCCCAGACAGACCCGCACTTTGCGGAGCGATAACTTGGTTCGATGCGAGGGCTGCATCCAAGATAGATCCGGAAGGTCCGAACAGACCCGTTCCGAAGGGGGAATGCGTGGATCCGATAGGCGGGGAATACTCCGGTGTCAACGAATTTGCGAAGCAGGAGAGCGGTGGAAGTGTGGAGAAGGTTAAACTTCACAGCTTCTTCGACAGTCCCCATACCTCATGCGGATGCTTCGAAGTCATCGGCTTTTACATGCCCGAAGTCGACGGAATCGGATTCGTGCACAGAGGGTATCCGCATCCAGCTCCAAACGGTCTGCCTTTTTCAACAATGGCCGGGCAAACAGGTGGAGGAAAGCAGACGGTCGGATTCTTGGGCGTAGGTATGGCTTACTTCAGAAGCAAGAAGTTCCTGCAAGCCGATGGCGGATGGTATAGGGTCGTTTGGATGCCGAAGGAACTGAAGGAGAAGGTTCTGAAGTATATCCCTGAAGATATGCGAGACAAAATCGCCACCGAGGAGGATGCGAAGACGATAGACGAGCTGAAGGAGTTTCTCAAGAGTGTGGATCATCCGGTCGTTAAGGGGGTCGTTAGACCGGTCGATGGAAAGAAGATCACCGAAGGCTGGGTGGAGGAGAAGGAGGAAGAGAAGGCTGAAGAAGTTAAAGAGGTTCCGACAGAAGAAGAAGCTCCGGCAGTGTTACCGACTCAGATGCCTCAGCTTCCTCAGATTCCGATTGCTCAGAGCATGCCCACAATAAGACTGATAATTAAGAACGCCAAGATCTACATCGATAAGGTGGTCGTTCGAAAGGTTGAAGATGAAAAGGGCTAAGTTGTGATCATGAAGGATGAAAGGCAGAACGCTGGAAAGTTTAAAATTATTTTAAAAGATGCTAAGATATACATCGAAAAGGTCAGGTTCGAAGAAGAGTAGCGGGGATCTTCTGTGGTTGTGATAGCAGTGACGGGGAAGGGCGGAACCGGAAAGACTGCGATAGCCGCTCTGTTAGTTAAGTTTATCTCCGAAAAAACATCCAACATTTTAGCCGTAGATGCCGATCCGGATTCGAATCTGCCGGATGCTTTGGGTGTGGAAGTCGAGAAAACGCTCGGAGATGTTCGTGAGCTGTTTCAGGTTACGAGGGATTCCTTGGGAACTGTCGATAAGGGATTGTGGCTCGAAGGAAAGATATTCGAAGTCATACACGAGTTCGAGAACTTCGATCTCCTCGTTATGGGTCGGCCCGAAGGGGAGGGCTGTTACTGCTTCGTGAACAACCTACTCAGGGGGATTTTGAAGAAGTTTATGAGGCACTACGATCACGTGATAGTCGATTGCGAAGCCGGATTGGAGCACTTCAGCAGGAAAACGATAGAAGGTGCGGATTACATAGTCGTAGTTACCGACACATCCCGAAAGGGTCTAAAGACGGCTAAGAAGATAAAAGATTTGGTTGAAGAGCTCAATCTAAACTTTAGGGAGATGTTCCTCGTCGGAAACAAAATAGTGGGAGATGAGGCGAAGGAGGTCATAAAGAATTTCGCAGAGGAGGAAGGTTTCGTTCTACTTGATCTTCTGCCTTACGATGAAGAGGTCGTCGAGCTCGATCTCAAAGGTGAGCCCATAGTTAACTTATCCGAAGATTCGGAGTTCGCAAAGAGGGTTAAGCTTATTGCGGAAGTCCTAACGGGGTGGGGGTCGTGAAGATAGACGACTTGTTCAAGCTGTTGAAGAAGTATAACGTTGAGGAGCTTGAGGGAGTGCGTATTGAGGGTGATATCGAAATAGAAATAGAATCCGGAGCGAATATTCTTCCGATCATTCAGGCTTTGGCTCAAGAGCTCGGAATGGCGGCTTACCATTTGGCAAGGGCTTCGAAGATCTTAGGATTTCCGGTTGAGCAACTCTTCGGCGGTGAGCTTAAGCCGGAAATTGAAAAAAAATTGGAGAAGAAAGAAAAGCTACCGCGAGAATTGATTAAAGCAGAATTTAAGCCATACAAAGCTAAATTTCCCGGAAAGATAAACGAGGTGACGTTGGGAGCAACGCCAAAGGAGGGAGGAACGAGAAAGTATACAATCACAGTGGGTGGAGAGAGGAGTTTGCCTTTCTACTTCTTCGATGCCGAGCAACCCCATTTGCCGGTGATAACGATAGACGTTTTCGACAAGCCGGTTTCATTCCCGAAGGCCGTTAGAGAGCACTACGAGGATGTGATGGACAATCCAGCGGAATGGGCTAAGAAAGTTGTGAAGGATTTCGGAGCGGATATGGTTACGATTCATCTGATAAGCACGGATCCGTTGCTCGATGATACTCCGATCCACGAAGCTGTCAAGACTGTTGAGGAAGTTCTTCAAGCAGTCAAATGTCCGATAGTCGTCGGAGGTAGCGGTAACAAGGAGAAGGATCCGCCCTTGCTCGAGAAGGTTGCTGAGGTGGCTGAAGGCGAAAGGGTATTGCTCGCATCTGCAACGCTCGATACCGACTGGGAGAGAATTGCAAATGCGGCGAAGAAGCACAATCAGGTCGTTTTGGCTTGGACGCAGCTCGATATAAACTCCCAGAAAACTCTGAACAGGTATCTGCTCAAGAAGGCTGGATTATCACCAAACAGCTTGGTGATGGATCCCACAACCGCCCCCCTCGGATACGGCATAGACTACGCCTTCTCAAACATGGAAAGGATCAGACTCGCCGCTTTAAAAGGTGACGTGGATTTAGCCTTCCCGATTTCGAGCGGAACGACGAACGCATGGGGTGCGAGAGAGGCTTGGATGAAGGAGTCGCCGATTTCGGGCGACACCTCTTGGGGACCGAGAGAGTTGAGGGGTCCGCTCTGGGAGATCGTAACGGGACTGACGCTCGCTTTGGCTGGCGTCGACATATTCATGATGCTCCATCCAGCGAGCGTTGCCGTTCTTAAGGACGTTATAAGCATGCTCGGAGGAAAGTCGAAGGAGAGCGTCGATAAGGATTGGCTGGTGGTAGCATGAAGGCTAAGAGTCCGCTCGAAATTTACAAGCTTCTTCCCCAAACGAACTGTGGAGAGTGCGGATTCGACACCTGCATGAGTTTTGCCGCTCATCTATTGGACAGATCAGCAAAACCGACGCAATGCAAGCCTTTGGTCGAGCAGGCGAAGAAGGATGAAAGGGCCAAGAAAAAGCTTCAGCAGATCGAAGAGCTCGTCGCTCCTGAGATAGCCGAAGTCGTGATAGGAACTGGAGATTACGCGGTTAAGATAGGTGGAGAGGACGTTCTTCATAGGCACGAGCTCACGTTCTTCAATCCCACAGCCTTCTTCTACGACATTCCCGACACGTTGGATGATAAGGAGATAGACGAGCGATGTAGCAAGGTCGTTGAATACAGGAAGTTCTACGTCGGAAAGTTCCTGACGATCGAAGGAATGGCGGTTCGATGCGCTTCTGGTGATGCAAAGAGGTTTAGAGAGGTAGTTAAGAAGGTAGCCGGCTACGGAAGACCGATGATCTTGGTTTCGCTCGACCCGAAATGCATGAGATCAGCATTGGAGGTTGTATCTGATAAGAGACCTCTTATATACGCAGCAACTGAAGACAATTGGAGGGAGTTTCTGAAGCTTGCTCTGGAATTTAAAGTTCCTGTGACGTTGAGATCCAAGGATTTAAACACCCTCAAGAGCTTAGCCGTCACATTTAGAAAGGTAGGAGTTAAGGATATCGTGCTCGATCCAATTACTGAACCTTTGGGTGAAGGACTGAGAAGAACCTTCGAGAGGGTAGTTCAGCTCAGAAGAACTGCTATTCACGAAGATAAGGATATTGCTTATCCGATAATGGTAACACCCATCTCTGCATGGGTTATCGAAGGTGACGATGTCGCAAAAGCTTATTGGGAGTGTGTAATAGGTGCGATATTCATAGTGAAGTATGCTGACGTGATGATATTCAAGAGCCTTGAACCTTGGACGATAATGCCTCTCGTAATCTTGAGGCAGAACATATACACGGATCCGAGAGTGCCCGTGCAAGTCGAACCAGGTTTAAGAAAGATCGGAAATCCGGATGAGAATTCCCCGGTTATGATCACAACGAACTTCGCCCTGACTTACTATACGGTCGAGAGCGATCTTACGAGCGCGAAGATAGACTGCTGGCTTTTAGTTCTCGATACGGGCGGAATATGCGTTGAAGCCGCCGTGGCTGGAGGAAAGTTCACCGCAAGCGGAGTCAAGGAGTTGATGAAGCAGACGAAGATAGAGGAGAAGGTGAAGCATCGGTATCTGATAATCCCCGGTTTAGCAGCAAGGCTAAAAGGTGCGATAGAGGATGAAACTGGCTGGAAGGTCTTGGTTGGGCCGATAGATTCGGGAAGGATTAAGGGTTGGCTCGAACAGAACTGGCCTCCTAAGAACGGAGATAAATCTTGAAATTTATTCGATTCCCCTCCTCTTAAAGAATTCCTCATACTCCTTCAACCTACTTTTAACGACATCGACGATCCTCTTGATTATTCTCGTGCTCGAACAGAACTCGCATTCCTCCTTCACCTTTATTCTAACAACCTTGGTGTTTAGCCCTCTTTTCCTCAATTCTTTTTCGAGCTTCTTCTCGTCGAAGTGCTGATCGTAGCCTAAAACAATTATGTCCGGCTTTAACTCCATTATCGGCTTGAACATGTCGTGCTCATCGCCCAAGATAGCTCTATCGACTGGCTTTAGAGCTTCTACGACCCTTCTCCTTTGCTCCTCTGGAATTATCGGCTTAGGTTTGTGCCGAACGTTTTTTTCTCTTGCAACGATGACTATGAGCTCATCACCCAACTTCTTGGCTTCTTCGAGGAATCTGATGTGACCGGGATGGATTATGTCGAAAGTCCCGGTTGCCACCACTCTGACCATGCAATCCGCATCGATTTGTTTTGAATAAAAGCTTTCCTAAGGATTTAGGAGGTATCTAAATGCCAAAGCGAAAACTACTGTTGCGAGTATGACCCTTATCACCCTCTCTGGCACGTATCTCTGAACTCTCGCCCCGCAATATATCCCAGCCAAGCCACCCATTCCAAATAGGATCGCAACCTTCGGATTAGGTGGGTAGCCCATGAGAGCGTAGGATGTGACTCCAACTGCTGAAGATACGAACGTGCTGAGCAATGTTGCACTTGCCGTAGCATGAATCGGCAAGCCGAAAGTGGTTACGAGCATCGGAGTTATCAGCGCTCCGCCACCAACGCCGTAAGCACCGCCGATCACTCCGACGATAAAGGATACCGCCGAAATCGATAGGGTTGAAAAAACGTATGTTTTTCCTCCAAATTCGAACTCGACTCGAAAGAGGTTTGCTCGCTTGATTTTGATCTCCCTGACTATACTCGTCTTCCTTTGGGCTGTGAATAGCCTAACTCCAAAGTATAGCAAAACCAAGCCGACAAACCGCTTAAACGTCGCTTCAGGCATGAAAGCAACTCTGATAAAAGAGCCGAGGATGATGCCCGGAATCGAGCCGGCTAAGATGGATAAAGCCAAAGCTGGAATGAATCTTTTTTCCGCTTTATACCCGTATATCCCGCTTGGAATCGCTATCAGGTTGTAGGCTAAGTTTGTCGAACTTGCTGTAGGTGAGGATATTCCAAGGAGACCGATCTGGATGGGTAGTAGTAGGAAAGCTCCGGATATTCCAGCTTGGGATGTGAAAAAAGATACGATAAACGCTATTATCGGCAGAAGTTCGAGCATAACAATCAGATATTCTCATGCTGATAGCTACCGGCGTAAGGCTCGGCTTCACAGCTAAGCTTGACGAAAACGAGTTGCATTATTCTCGCGTTCTTTTTAAGCCAAATTCCGTTTTCGTTGTAAACCACCAATCCGACTTCGCTCCTCCCTCTGTATCCGGCATCCCAGACGGCTGTGAGTATATTCGCTCCAGCCCTGATGAGGGTCGAACGGGGTCTGCCGAAGGCCATCAAATTCGTCGGAAGGTTTACGATCTCGTTCAGATAGACCTTGTAGAAACCCTTCGGCAGAAAAACCCATCCGTCATCGTCGAACTTCAACTCCTCAACTTCGGGCAGTTCCTTCGAATGAAAATCGATCCTTGCGGATCCTTTGATTCTGGCAACCTTCCTAAGCGTGCAGTCGAATCCGTTCGGTTGAAGCTGAACTTCAAGATCTATGTAATCCTCGATTAACTTGTCGTAGATTATCCTCTTTCGGATATCCTCCATGCATAGAACGCTTCCGAATGGCAGGTCGAACACCTCCGTATAGGGCTTTATATCTATAACCGGCGAGCCCTTAAGCGCATCCAACCCCTGAACGAAAACCCTCCTTCCCTCAACCTTCAAAAGTCTAACTGCAGACATGCCGATTCTGTTCGGTCTTGTTGGAGATCGAGTGGCAAACGCACCGCGAATTTTCGTCCTATCACCGTGAGGATGGACGAGCAAAGCCTCTTCGGCTTTGTGGAAGTGGTAAAGAATCCAGAGGAGCTCGTGCTTCTCCAAATCCTTGAGTGCTTGCTCGAATTCTGGAAGGATTTCTACGACGTTATCGTCGATCACGTAGCCCACTGGCCTCAGCTCGATTTCCATAGGATAGAGTGGTCAAAGCTCATACTTAACAATTCCTCAGCAGTCCTCCTCGATCTCGAGTCCGTCCATAATGTAGTTCGGATCCGTATAACGTCTGATCAATCTTTCGAGCCAACACTCCGCTTTATCGGTGTTGGCACCCAAGAACTCGAAGAACTCGAGTATCTGCCTCTTCGGTCGTAACTCGTAGAATCGAAATGCGCCGGAAGTTAGAACGAACGGAGCATCGAACTTCTTTATTATTCTAATCAGATCCATCGTTTCCTCTATCAGCCTCAACCTCTTCAATCCTTCGGTATTAAGGAACTTGGAAAGGGATATCTCGATGGCAACGTCCTTCTCCTTGGCCATCTTAACGGTTACGTAGTCAAGCTCTCTATCTAGAAAATCCAAGATTAGATCGACCCTCCTCCTCATCACCGCACTTCTCAAAACCTTAAGATCGCCCATCACTCCGACGAACCAGTCGTCCTTAGCCTGCCTAAGCTTCGCAATGAGATCTTTCCCGCTTTCAGCCTTTACTATGTATCCTTTAAGCACCGAATCCGGCAAACTCGAAGGATTTTCGGAGAAGACAACAAAGTTTTCGAATCCGAAATCGTAAGCCTTTCGATCTGGAACGAATCTGACGAAGTCTACGTTAACTATCTTCATCGGTATCCCTTCTCTATGAGTTGCCTCGCGGCCTCGATTATCTTTTCCCTCTTCGCTGGATACGTGACGATTTTCGTCTTAACAACGATCGCGTCTCCGCCTTCCGTTAGCTCAACCTCGCCCAGATACGCTTTCTGCTTATCGATTCTTATGTGCAGGACTCCTTGGTCGTCTATCTTCTCTTCGAGCATGTTGAGTAAAAACCTCTTTTGCTCGCCCAAGAGCTCCATGAGGTAGTTCCAGAACTCCTTTATCTGCCTCTTCTTGTTTATCTCAACCTCCAAGTAGAGGAGGGGATTTCCGTAGTGTCCCTTAGCCTCGCTTACCGTTATCTCGAATTCGAAGGGAAAAAGCGTTGCCATAGCTTCGCCGACCTTCTCTTTGTCTTCAGTCGAGTAAACGACTGCTGAGACAATAATTCTCTCGATCTTTACGTTCATAGCGGAATTATTTGGACTCGGAAGCCAAATATATGTTTCGCAGTTGAAATCGGATAACCGCCGTATATGATTTAATTGAGGTTACACATAACCTAAACTATGCCGAGGATTCCATTGCTCATTGGCAACGTGATATCGGTAGGTATGCTCGTCCTTCCAGTAGAAATTGCAAAGCACGCATACGCCCTTCCGGAGATCCCTAAAATAATAATTCTGATCATATGCTGGTTCATGATGCTCTACTTCTCCCATTGCCTATCCCATTACATAATCGGCAGGCTTTTGGGGATTAAATTCAGATACTACTTTCTCTCAAGTTCGATGCTATCCAAAGCTGGCATTCCAATTATTTCGAGAATCTTCTCCGTAAAAGCGTTCCTAACACTCAAACTTGCTGAAAAATCGAGAGGTTGGAAGGGTTTTGCGATGTTCATCGCCGGACCCTTGGCATCGATGCTTTCTCCACTTGTAATCGTTGGAATTGCATACAACTACGATATATTCGCTTCAGCGATCTTGCTCGTCCTAACGATTGGAAATGCAATCTTCACGGGCTACTTTAGCTATAAACATGGATGCATAAGGAAAGGGCTTAACGCGTTAAGAAAATAAATTTAATCCGGCACACTACCTCCTACCATGATCATTGTCGAGGAGATGCTGAAAGGTAGGAAGGGTGAGATAAAGCTCATCCCGGAGAATTTGGATGATCTTTGGCACCTCAAGTTCATAATAGAGCCGGGAGATGTAGTATTCGCTCTAACGAAAAGAGTTAGGGAGAGTTCGGATAAGCTGAGAAGCGACAAGGAGAAGGTTACCGTTAGGTTAGGTATAGAGGTTGAGAAGGTCGAGTTTCACAAGTTCGCAAACAGGTTGAGGATAACGGGCAGGATAGTTGCTGGAATCGAGGATTCGGGATACCATACGATAAACATCCCAGTGGGAAAGGAGCTTAGTATAATAAAGGAGGAGTGGAAGGAGGAACAGCTTAAAAGGATAAGGGAAGCCGAAGATGCTTCGAAGAAGCCGGAAATAATAATAGTGACGATCGAAGAGGGGGAAGCCGTAATTGGAGTGGTGAGGCAGTGGGGTGTTGAGGAGATTTCGAACGTGAGGATGAGCTACGGAAAGGAATCGAGCCAGAGGATTGAGTTCTTTGCGGAAATTCTTCGCCAGCTTGAGAGTATAGATTTTAAATATCTCGTTATAGCCGGACCGGGATTCGCGAAGGAGGACTTCGCGCAATTCGTGAAGGATAAAAAGCCGGATTGGAACGTTGTAACTTGCGACGCATCGGCAATAGGGACGAGGGGTTTCTTGGAAGTCCTTAAGAGGGGAATTCTGAACAGGATCGTCGGAGAGATACGGCTTGCGGAGGAGGCTGAATACATAGACGTTCTGCTCGAGAGAATAGCAAAGGACGACAGGGTTGCCTACGGGCTTGAGGAGGTTAAGAAAGCATACGATTACGGAGCAATAGAGGTTCTGCTGATTGCCGACGAATTTCTTAGAGAACAGAGGGAAAAGTGGAACATCGATGAGTTCATGAGGAACGTCGAGGCTATGAAGGGTAAGGTAGTCATAATGAGCACGGAATTCGAACCGGGGCAGAGGCTCATGTCTTTGGGCGGTATAGCGGCACTGCTTAGGTTTTCGATCGACTAAAAGTTTAAATTTCGCATAGAATATTTTACGCTATGAGAATTTTGGTTGTTGCGGATCTCCACGAAACTGAGGTGAAAGTTCCCCAGGATGTCGATGCGGTATTCATCGCCGGAGATTTTACGAACGCCGGTTCTCCAAGCTTTGCGGAGAATGTTCTCGATTCGATAAAGACGAAGGTCTTAGCCGTTCCGGGAAACATGGACAGGAAAGAGGTCTTGGATCTACTTGAGGAACGCGGTGTTTCAATTCACAGGAAGGTCGTGGACTTCAATGGATTTAAAGTCTTCGGATTCGGAGGTAGCTCCGTTACACCGTTCGGAACGCCCTTCGAATTCGATGATGAGCAGATCGAGGAAATGATCGCCGGCTATAAGGCGGACATTGCGGTGTTTCACGACACGCCTTACGGATTCTTCGACTGGGTCGGAGGGAAATCGGTTGGAAGCATGTCCATAAGGAGATGGATCGAAAACGCAAAGCCGAAGTTGGTTTTCTGCGGTCACATACATGAACACAAGGGTGTTGCTAAATTCAACGAGACGCTTATCGTCAAGGTTCCTCCTGCTCATAAGAAGGAAGGAGTTCTCGTGGAGTTCGAGGACTTAGATAACGTTATCGTTAGGTTCGTTCAGTTGGTCTGAAGTTTAGCAGAGTTGTCTGCCTATTTTTAAGCTGAAGATACGCGTTGACGAATGCCAAATAGCTCCAAGCTCTGAAGACCGCAGTTATCGGAGCTTGAACAAAGGCGCCGATTTCCAGATACTTGCCAAACTGGACTACCGACAGAGCCGACGTTATGAACGTGTTCATGAGAATTGAAAATAGTCCGATTATTATTAAAATTGAAAATGTAGCCCACCAGTTACCCCTCACAATCCTCCAGCTCGTTTTTAGAGATGATATCACGCCCTTTTCGTCTATCAAAATAGCGTCGATAAAGTAGTAAAGTCTGACAGCCAGATAGATTCCGGGGATGACTAAAGCTATGGATCCCAACGCTACGATGAGCGCGTAAAGGATCATAGCTGTAGGGACTGTGGGATACTTCTTAAGGGCGAAGCCGAACGCTTCGAAAATCGACGATTTCGTGTATGCAAGCCTTACAACGACGGAATCAAAATATATGCCCAATAAAATTACTGCAATTGCAATTTCGAGGAGATAAACGGCTTCGTTTGGGCTGATACTCCCTTCAGATTTAAGCTTCATGAGTAGGTAGATGTGGCAGGAAAATAGAAGGGATGAGGCAATGGAAGGAAATATTATGCTCGGCTTTTCCAATATCGTTCTGAAACCTTCCGCAAGTGCAATTTCTATGTCGAGCTTTTTCATTTACATCAAGCCGAGGGCTTCCAACTCCTCCGCAATCCTCTCGACAGCTTTCCTCGCATCTTCGGGATCCTTTCCTCCGGTTACTACCATCTTCCCCGAACCGAATATAAGCACGACAACCCTCGGCTTGTCAAGCCTGTAAACCAAGCCCGGAAATTGCTCGGGCTCGTATTCTATGTTTTCCAGCCCCAGACCTATCGCTATCGCGTTCAGGTTTAAATCCACGCCAAGATCGGCTGAAGCAACTATGTTCTGAACCTTCACCTCCGGATCTTCGATGACGGGAATTCCCAAGCTCCCTATTATCTTTACAACCTGCTTCACAGCTCTCCTCGCATCTTCAACAGATTTTGAGCCAGTGCAAACCACCTTACCGCTCCTAAAGACTAAAGCCGCCGCCTTCGGATCCTTCGTTCTCAAAACCAATCCCGGAAACTGTTTCGGCTTATACTCCGCATCTTTAATTTCCCTTGCGATTTTGTTTAGGTCTATGTTCTCCCCTATCTGCGTAGAAGCCACAACATTCTCGATCTTTATCTTAAAATCTCTTTCCATTACCTTTCACCCTTTTAAATAGAGTTTATAAACCCTATATATACCTTTGCTTGGTCTGAAGGTAAGTATGATGAGGTTGTTCGAAAAGCCGAAGAGATGGATCTGGCTTGTAATATTCATCAACATAGGCGGAGCTATCTACGGCTGGTATTACTACGAATACCAACTGCTTTCAAGTCCCACTTACCTATGGATATTCATTGCTGATTGCCCGAATTCCGCGCTTATGGTTGCCATATCCCTTATTCTTATAGCCAAGAATCGTAAAAACGATTTTTTCAGCTTCTTCGCATCGTGCAACGCCCTAAAATACGGAATCTGGACGTGCTTCGTCATTCTTCTATATCACGACTACTTTTTAAGCCCGGAAAGACGGTTGCTCTATTCCTGCATGTTCATCTCTCACGCCTTACTTGCTACCGAAGCTATTCCCTTGGCTTATACGGTAGAATTTAACAAAAACTGTGTCTTTGCTTTGCTCTGGCTTTTACTGAACGATTTCATGGATTACGTTGTAGGGACTCATCCTTACATTCCCCTCAGCAAATTGAAGCTCGTTGCCGGATTTACGGTATTTTTAAGCTTTTTCTCGTTTTCGATATGTTACTTAATTTCAAAAAAGAAAAGAGCCGCCGCCGGGATTTGAACCCGGGACCTGGTGATTACGAGTCACCCGCTCTACCAGGCTAAGCCACGGCGGCGCAGTAGATTATATAGCCGATGAGATTAAAAGCTTTTTGATGAATGTGGTTCTGTTCAGCGGCGGTGTAGATTCGACAGTAGTAGCATACATGCTCAAGCTTAGGGGAATCGATTTTGTAGCGGTTACGATGGATGCCGAATTCATAGCAAGAAGGGAAATCGAGTTCGCGAAGAAAATTGCGAAAACATTGGGTTTCAGGCATAAAATAATGCGAATCGAACCGACCCCCGAATTTTTAAGAAACGACGATCTTAGGTGTTACTACTGTAAAAGAAAAATGTTAACTTCCGTTTTAAGCGAATTCGGAAACGTTACAATTTTCGATGGGACGAACAAGGACGATTTCAACGAATTCCGACCCGGGTTGAGAGCCAACGAAGAATTCGGAGTCGTAAGTCCGCTGAAAGACCTTAGCAAAGATGAGATTCGAGAGATTGCAAAAAGGATGGGTCTTCCGAACTGGAACAAACCCTCGAATTCATGTTTGGCGACGAGGATAGTCGGAGGTATAACCAGAGATAAGCTTAGAATGGTTGAGGAAGCCGAAGATTTTCTCTTATCACTTGGATTTAACGTTGTCAGAGTTAGACACGAATTCGGAAACGCGAGAATTGAAGTCGAATGGCACGAAGTGAAACGAGCGTTTGAGCTCAAAAAGACAATCGTAAGA
This sequence comes from Archaeoglobaceae archaeon, assembly GCA_015523335.1. Taxonomy (GTDB): domain Archaea; phylum Halobacteriota; class Archaeoglobi; order Archaeoglobales; family Archaeoglobaceae; genus WAKM01. Next base: position 60,099 of record WAKM01000039.1, read on the forward strand.
AAATTCAAAGAGATCGGATTTAAAAGAATATCCTTAGATTTGGAGGGCAGATTTGATACGTGATCTGAGCTACATTACTTTAGATAAACACCCTTTTCTTCCCTTTTAATCTTCTCTACGAGCTTTTTAACGAAATCAACGACATCCAACGAGTCCACTTCATTCAGAGGAACCCACTTGGCATCGAGCGCATCGCTATTCGGCTTTAAGTTTCCTCCAACGACGTTCGCGAAAAAGTCAATAATTACGTAGTGGAATCTAATTTTCCCGTTCTCTTCAATTATCTCTTCGCTAACGCAAGCGACATCGCCGACATCAACCTTCAGTCCGACCTCCTCTTCCACTTCCCTCTTCAGAGCTTCGATCAGGCTTTCGCCGACCTTCACGATTCCACCGGGAATTGACCACATATACTTGTTGGGCTCGTTGCCCCTTTTGACGAGTAGGATCTTCCCATCTTTGATTATCACCGCCCCAACGCCCACAACCGGTTGGGTAGGATATTCGCGCATCCGAATCGATGTCGATTTTAAAATATAAAATGATTTTTGCTAATTTCTGTTATCATAAAAATCATTCGAAATATAAATATAC
>WAKM01000040.1 GCA_015523335.1 Archaeoglobaceae archaeon
CATATATGCACCTCGGCTCCGCCGCAAGGTAATCGCCGGTCATAACATAAGCCCTCGCTCTACTTCCGCCGCATATGAATCTGTATTCGCACTTCCCGCACTTACCCTTAAGCTTGTTTGGATCTTTAAGATCTCTGAATATCGGCGAGTTCATGTAAATATCCTTCAAAGTCTGTTCCCTAACGTTTCCGGCTACTATCGGCAAGAATCCGCTCGGATAAACCTCGCCTATGTGACTTATGAAGAACATACCTCTGCCGTCCGTAATACCCGTCATTCTTCTTATTCCGTCCGCCAAACTCCTTCCGTGCGCGCCTGCAACTATCTTCTTGTCCTTCTTGTAGCCTTCCAACCCTAACTCCCGCTTTATCTCTTCAAGCATCTCCTTAAGCTTGAAATACGTTTCACCCAACTTCAAATCGTATATTCCGTGATCCCTCATGTATTCTATCCTTCTCAGATGGCATGCGGCGGAGCTTTTAACGTTCAAAGGAGTCTCCCTGCTCACGTCGTAAAGCCAGCAGAGGACATCCTCGAACTCCTGTGCGGATGGCATTATATCTGCTTTAGCCCTTCCGGTGGGAACGACGAAGAAAACGTCCCATAAGGTTACCTCGTTCTCCAAGCAGATCTTCATTATGTTCGGCAGATCGAGTATGTTGAACGTGGTAACGGTTGTATTTATCTGCCTCGAAATTCCGACATCCTTTGCATCCTTCAGAATCCTCAAGCTCGTTTCGAACGTTCCGGTTTTACCCCTGAAGTAGTCGTGAATTTCGGCATTGCTACCATCTAAGCTTATGGCGATCCTCGCAACTCCTACCTCTTTCATCTTCTCTATCTTATCCTTCGTCGCAAGCTTGGTTCCACTGAAGGCAATAGCAACCCTTAACCCCTTGGAAGTGGCATATTCGAGAATTTCGAAGAGATCCTTCCTCATCAACGGATCTCCGCCGGTTATTATGAGAAGGGGATAGGGCTGACCGAATTCCAGTATCTGATCCACAACCTTAAAGGCTTCTTCCGTGGTAAGTTCATCCGGATGCGGTTTTGTTTGAGCCTTAGCCCTGCAGTGCTTGCAAGCCAATAAGCACGCCCTCGTTACTTCCCAGAAGATTATGAAAGGTTTCTTGGTCAGATCGATCATACCAAATGTAAGATGTTGAGTTTTTAAATGTAGTCGCCACTGCGAAAATATCATACATAATAATTTCAGAAAGTGATAAATATTTTGTTGTTAAAAACGTTATTGTTTACGGAGTAAACTACGGAATTAAGCTCGGTTTAAACAACGGGTTTGGTGATGCGTATGATGTCGAATTCGATATTTAAAGATGTTTTGTTCGCAACCGATTTTTCTAAGACCTCAAATGAGATACTACGAAACCTCACCAATTTGGGAGTTGAGAGGGTCGTTCTCGTTCACGTAATAGACGTAAATTCCGTGGTAGGCATAAGAAAGGGATTCGACATAGAGGAGTGGATATACTCCGAGATTATGGTTGCCGGAAGAAGGTTGTCGAGCATGGTCGAGTTTCTTGAGGGGAAGGGTATCGAAGCGAAGTTCGTGTGCCCAATTCCGATCGGAGATCCCGCAACCGAGATAGTCAATACGGCGAAGAGGGAGAACGTCTCCGCAATAGTTCTCGGGGCGAGAGGAAGGAGCGTAAATAAGGAGATACTGCTGGGTAGCGTTGCCGAAGGAGTTCTGAGAAAATCTCAAATTCCCGTGCTGATCGTGAAAAATCCGAAGCTGAAGTTGTGTAAAATACTCTTCGTCTACGACATATCCGAAAACGCTCGAAATGTTCTGGACTCTCTAAGTTGTGAAATAATCGTAGTTTACGTGGGCAGATGCGATTCTATTGTTAGATCCGAACTGAGATCGATGAGAAACAGAAATATAGCCAAGATAGTAGTTGGAAAGGGAAACCCGCCGGAGGTAATTCTGAAATGCGCTACGGAGGAGAATATAGATGCTATAGTTCTCTGCGGACTCGACGTTACGTCGGATTCGGTTATAAGATATTCCGACGTTTCGGTAATTTACTTTCCGAATTCCCCGCTTATTCCCGGCTCTATTTGAACGATCACGTCGGCGATCTTTCCCCTTTTTACTCCACCTCTAACGACGGTGAAGCAGTTGAAGTATAGAACCCTTACCTCCTCAACATCCTCATCGCTCGCACCGAACCTCTTGGCTTCCTCTCTGACCTTCTCGATCGCAATTCGAACGAACTCCTCGTCATCCGGATACCTTTCGTCGAACTTCTCAACGTCGCCGTTGAATACCGCTACTCCCCTTTCGGTATCGAATCTGGCGTAGAGGGTCAAACTTATCTTCGAAACCGCAACGCCTATCGCATTCACCGCTTCGCTGTGCTCCGGAATTACGTAACTAACTCCAGCCTTCTTTGCGATCATCGGAATCATATATCTGGCTAAGTATCCCGTTCCGACTATCTTATTGCAGTCCACCGCTTTAACGCTCTCCGCAACCATCGTAACGTAATCTTCAACAACTTTCTCAGCATCGCATAAATCTCCAAATATTTCCCTTCCCTTCTCCTTAGATGCTTTGTTATCTCCTATTTCGAATCCTATACAGTTTAAAGCATCCGTAAGTGTGAAATACTTTCCTCCAAATGCTATCGGTTTATCAAGCCTCTTATGCCTCAATCTCCCGTTCTCAACAACCGAATCTCCGCCGAAAGGAATGGAGAACGACTCCACGCATCTTATTAGCGTTTTTCTGCCGGCTATCTCAACCTTCTCGATTATCTTCGGCTTTCCGTTCTCAAGCTGAACGAAATCCGTTGTTGTTCCGCCGATGTCGATTACGAGGGCGTCCTTCTCTCTCGTAAGGTAGTAAGCTCCGATCGCAACCGAAGCCGGACTTGAGTTGTATAGTTCCGATGGGTTATCCAAAGCCATCTCGTAGGGAATTATTCCTCCGTCTCCTTTGTAATAGAAGAAATCGTCGGAATACTTCTTTATAAGCTTCGTAAGTTCGCAAACAACCCTCTTAATCTTCGCATTGATTACGGTTGTGTTTATCCTTAGCGGGTAGTTAAGCTCGGGAATGTGAAAGCTGAGAGCCATGTCCTCGTAACCGTAATAATCCGCAACTATTTTAGCCGCTTTCAACTCAAGCAGGGGATTTCTGATCGAGAACTTCGAAGCTATCGCAATGTTCTTGTATTTACCGCGATTTTTTTCAATAACGCACCTAACCTCGTTTTCGTCCAAATCCTCCACAACATCTCCTCTGTGGTTCACGGCTCCGCTCAAAACGTTTCCATAGCTTTCGTAATTTAAGCCGGGTCCGGGAAACAGAATCGTGAGGGTCGGATGTTCTTCAAATCTGCTCAAAAGGAGATTAAGAGGTAAAGACGTGCTTACAATAAGTTTTTCCTTCTTTAAATCAACATTTTCGCTTATTCTTTTCAGGATTTCTCCTATTCCGAGCTCGTTCGGGACTTTGAAAGTTAAGATCTCTTCACCAACAATAGCTCCGTCCGTGTTCGTCCCTCCGATGTCGATTCCGACCGTCATTGCTTTTCGTTATGCGGGATGCATAAAAACGTTATCGAAATTTTTGCATTAATTATATAATAATATAACAATCACCCCAAAAATCTTAAATACTTCAGTTTAGATAATTATCATTACTATGAGAAGAATTTTCGTAACCCTGCTCGTTCTTACGATACTGATTCAGCCGGTATTGGCTATGGACGTGGGAATTACTCCCGATTCTCCGCTTTATCCCGTGAAAAGACTTCTCGAAGAGATAGACCTGTTCTTCACTTTCGATAATGTCGCCAAGGCTGAAAAACTTCTTAAGTACGCTGAGCTAAGATTGGCGGAAGCGAAGAAGATGGCCGAAGAAGGAAAGTATCGATACGTAGACGAACTTCTGAATGATTACGGTAACGATATTCATAGGGCTGTCGAGCTTATCAAATCTGCGAAGTCGAAGGATGCTTCGAAGATCGCTTGGCTTGTAGTTAACGAATCCGCCGCATACATTAAAGCTCTCGACGAGCTTTCGAAGATGGTTCAAAACAAGAATATCGAAATAGCTGAGATGCGGACAATTAAGCAGAGCGAACTTGCAATAGCGATTCTGAAGGATGTCGCTCCGGCAGATGCATATAAGCTCAGCCTAAGCCTGACGAACAAACTACTTAAGATCGCCAACGAAAGGGCGAGCAAAGGTGAAAACGCGGAGTTTTTGCTTAAGGAGAGCGAGAAGCTGATGAATCAGTCGGAGGAAATTCTTAATAATAACGTTGAAAAAACCGGAACAATTACGAATTCTGAAGACATCGTCAAGGAGATAGAGTCGATAATAGATGAGGCGACGAACATATCGATAATCAAAAACAGAGACAGAAACGTAACTCTCGATATAATTGGGAAGGGACTAAAAATCTACGAGAAACTTGGAATTAAAGGAGTATTTCAGTAGTTAGAGGAATAGATCCTTCAGATCCCAAAGCAACTTAGGGTGCTTCTTTAAAACTTCCTTTATTATAGCCTTAACGCTTATCTCCTCCAACTTGCACTTGGCGAGGCTGTGCATTATCTTATTGAGTGTTTCATCGTCCATCTTTATGAGTTTCTGTTGTAGCTTTCTCTTTCTTGCCAAATCCTTACCGAAATCGTTCTTCCAAAGCTCGTCATACTTTCTAAGCGTTTTCGCCGAGTAATCCCCCTTTTGTATGGATTCAGCCGCAACTATTCCGGCGTAATAGCCGGCTTTCATAGCGTTGGCTATTCCTCCGCCAGTAATCGGATCCGCATGCCTTGCGGCATCTCCGACGAGCATGACGTTATCGGCTACAGCAGTTTCTATTTCTCCCTTCACCGGCACGGCTCCGGCTACCACCTCTACGATCTTCCCATCGGGGAAGTGGTTATCCACGAACTCGTTCAAGTAATCCTTCGGTGATTTCTCGGCTAAAGCCGGCATAACACCTATTCCAACGTTTGCGGAACCGTTTCCCTTTGGAAACAGCCACACGTAACCGCCCGGAGCGATCTTATTTCCGAACCAGAAGTGGCAGTATTCGGGATCGAAATCTATGCCGGTCATGAGGTATTGGACGCAACTCTCGATTTCGTCGAGCTTGAGCGTCGTATCTATTCCAGCCCACTTAGCCACTCTGCTCTCAACGCCATCCGCACCGATGACGATCTTGCATTCAACCTCGAATTCCTCCCCCATTCTCCTCAGCTTAACCTTTACGCCATCTCTCGTTCTCTCCATTCCAACTGCAGTGGTTTTTACCATCACATCCGCCCCAGCCTTTGCCGCAAGCCTTGCGAGATGTCTGTCGAATATCTTCCTTTCCAAAACGTATCCGACCTCGTTTCCGGCCATCTCCTCAGTCAAAGTGATTTCAGTTCCGTCCGGTGCGTATATCTTCGCACCTACAACCTCTGCAGCTATGAACTTCCTGTCTATTTCCACGAACATCTGAAGATCCTTCTTACCTATCCCTTCGGCACATCTAACCGGAACTCCGATTTCCTGCCTCTTCTCAACGAGCAAAACGCTCAAGCCTTTCTCTGCACAAGTTCTTGCCGCTAAGCTTCCTCCCGGTCCGGCTCCAATTACGACGACGTCGTATTTCATGAGACCACCTCTAACGCGTTCATCGGGCAAACCTTAACGCAGATTCCGCAACCGTTGCACTTCTCCTCGTCGATCATCAAAAAGGTCTCAACGAGCTCGTTGGCGTTGAACTTGCATACGGCTATACATGCCCCGCAGTAAGCGCATCTGTATCTGTTCACGATGACCCTCTTCTTGGGCATGCCTATACTTGGCGTTCGAATTTTAAGATTGTTGCCTTTCTATTCTGCAACCCTTACAGTGAAGGATTTCCAAGTATGTTATCAGAATCCTCTTAGCCTTCTCAAGCTTGTCCTCTGGAATATCTTTATGTTCTATCTTAAGCTCATCTCTCGCGGGAATATCGGCAATATCTTTACCCAAAACGTCCCCGCTGTATGTGTCCATTATCGTCGTATCGTCCCAGTCGGTAGCAACGGCTAAGGGGGTATTCAGAACCCTCGCGCAGGCTAAAGCCAACCTTTCATAGGGGACCAGCGTAGAAGGCGGAGCGCACATGATTACGATCGCATTCTTGCCATCTATTCTTATTAAAAGATCTGCAGTAGCCTTAGCGATTCCTTCGGGAATGTGAACGTCAAACTCGTAATCGACTATGATTTCGTTAGGAGAGTAACCCTTCTCTTCGACCAAAAATTTCTCGACGTTCTGTCTGACCCTCTCCTTGGGAGTGTCCCACAAAGCCAAGCCCGTGACGTAATCTCTTATAAACATAGAACCATGTTAGTAGGCTTGCTTTTAAGCGTTGTCATGGTTTGACTTCAATCTTCTTCGGCACTTCTACCTCCTTCAGAACGTCTTCAACGACCTTCTCAGCTCTCACTCCTTCTATCGCATACTCCACATCCAAGATTATCCTGTGGGCTAAAGCCTCCTTTGCGATCCTCTTAATGTCATCTGGAATCACGAAGTCTCTTCCGTCCATACAAGCCAACGCACGAGAAAGCTTTAGCAAGGCTAAACCGCCTCTCGGACTCGAACCTATTTCGGCCATCTCATGCTCCCTCGTAGCTCTGACGAGTTCGGCTATATACCTAAGAATGCTCTCATCGACGTATATTCTTTCCACGACCTTCTGCATCTCCCTGAACTCGTCTATGCTTACCACAGGCTTAATTTCATCCGTAGGATCGTCCTTCATCCACCTTATCCTTCTCTTCAGTATCTCCATCTCGTCCTCAACATCCTTCGGATATCCGGGGCTCATTCTGATCAGAAATCGATCCATCTGAGCTTCTGGCAACGGATACGTCCCCTCCTGCTCTATCGGGTTTTGGGTCGCTATAACGAAGAAAGGTTCTTCCAACTTGAACGTTTCTCCTTCAATCGTAACCTGACGCTCTTCCATGGCTTCAAGCAACGCCGCCTGCGTCTTTGGTGGGCTTCTATTTATCTCATCAGCCAACAGAATGTGAGTGAATATTGGGCCTTTAACGAGTTCGAAGTGATCACCCTTCCAGACCTTTGTTCCGATTATATCCGCTGGCAACAGATCTGGAGTGAACTGGATTCGCTTGTAATCCGCTCCGATGACTTTGGCAAACACCTTTGCAAGAAGAGTCTTGCCCAAGCCGGGGTAGTCTTCAAACAGCACGTTTCCGTTACAAAGGCAGGATGCAAGCATCTTCTCGATCAGATCCCTATCTCCAACGTAGACTTCGCTCACGGCCGAAACTATCGCATCGCACTTCTTTCTGAACGTCTCAAGATCCAAATCCGACACCCTCCCTCTTCAAATAATTTTCCAAACTTTTTATAACTTCCTCCCTTCTCTTTTTATTCCTCCTCTCTATGAGTTTCCTCTCCCAGCCGAACGCAAGCTTCGGAATCTTCTCATCTTCATGTGAGATTACGAAGGAAATAACTCTGGAAATTTCATCCAACCTCCAGCCGGCGGAGATCAGAACCTGAGAGATCACGGCAATTAGCGGAGATTTTAACCCCCTCTCGATGAATTCTTTCTTTGCCTTCTCTATGCTTTCCACTATCTCCTCCTTCTTAAGCCCGATCTTGAACTCGTGGATTTTGACGAGTTCGCTCTCATCTACAACCATCGATTTTCTTACGATCGAACTCGCTTTGAAAAACACCCCGGCAACTATCAACCAGTCGATTACGTTGATTAAACCCGGTCTGTCGAATAGGAGCGGGCGGATCAAAGTGAAGTAGACCGAAACTACGAGTGTTGTAGTAATTATGAACGATCTTATATGCCTCAGAAATTCGAACTTCCTGTGGATCGATGGAAGCAAAGTTGTTAAAGCGAGCAGAAAGAGCAGAACGGCAAAAATAATTCCGATTTCATTAGCCTGCCTAAAAGGAAGCAAGGATATCAGCTGGTAACCGAAGAACGCTGAAAGAAGAAGTCCGATTGCAGTTATGACGGGCTGAAATCTTGTCGGTAACTCGAACTTTATCAACGCAAGCGAAAGCAGAAAAGGTAAAATTAGAGATTCCATGAGTTTCAGATAGAATCCTAAATCTGGTAAATTCATCGATATAATGTTTAAAGCCAGATAAACGGAAAAAGCAACGATAAAGGGTCTGAAAGCGGAAATCAGCCTATGGAATCCCATGACCTCGTAGGTTACGTAAAGTATATACATCGCTATCAGGTATTCGAGCCCCCTTATTGCGTAGATGCTACTTCCAGCCAAAGTTACGAGTATAAGCAAAGTTGCAAGGATTATTCCACCGATCTTACGCACGGTAACACCTCCTGAGGTTCATATAGTCCTTAAAAGCTTCTATGAATTCGGAACGACCGAACCCCCTTCTGTTTCCATACTTGTATAGCTCGAAGAGTCTAAGCAGTATATCCGCCTTGCAAGGCTTGAGCATGCCTATCACTTCCCTCGGCGTCGCATCCTTAAGATCAACCTTCTTCAGTTTCTCAACGTTGGTTACTAAATTCCTGAATATCTCCGCTATAGCCTTTCCGTAGTCGTCCACGACCGTTATCTTAACCTCCTTAACTTCCTTCACCTTTCCATCCCTTACCCTTTCAGCCCTTATGACGTGCACGCCTTCCCTATCGAATCTAACGGAGTTTCCTTCGAAAGGCTTGCTGTCCACAAAAACCCTGTAGTCGTCTTTGCTCTCAACCCTAAATTTGATCTCCTCCCCAACCTTCCAGATAAGTGGAAGATCCTTCATCTCCCTCTCAACGATTATCCTCAAACCGCCATGCCTCAATCTGTAATAATAAAAGCCGACGATGAATCCGATTGGAATCAGCAGAAGCCAGAGGGGAAAAGCAGAAGCTTCGTAAACGAGCTTCGCCGATGAATGAAACTCGTCGCCCGGGTAGTATATTTCGAACCTCGAACCGGATACGTTTATCCTTGCCATTCCATTCTTAAGCCTGTAGCTTTTCCCGTTGACGAATATAGTTCCGTTCAACCCATTTCCCAATTCGTCGAATACCTTAACGCTTAGAATTCCGTCTTCGTAGCTTGCGGAAATTTTAACCCTTGCAATCGACTTAAGCATGACTATCTTGCTGTATCCGTATACGTCGAATTCGAGAGGGATCATTCCGACTTCTTCCGGCTTGATCTTGAATTTCACGAAACCCCTTTTATCGGTCTTCGCGAAAACCTCTCCGCCTTTCCAGATAATCCGGACGCTTTCGCCTTTTATGGCCTTTCCGTTGAAGAGCACAGCCGCAAACAGCTCGTTCTCTTTACCGGCTAAAACTGTTGCGTTCGAAATTATGACATCGATGTCTCCGGCTTCAACCTTCTTCCGGTAAGTTACAGGAAGGATGAAGCCTGAACCGGGATAAAAAAGCTCTATTTCGTGCTCACCCTTAGAAAGCCTCAAAAATATCATGAAATAACCTTTGTCATCGGTCTTTGCCTCATCCCAGATGACTCCGTCGACTTTGACTATTATCCTTGCGTTCGCTATTCCGGTTCCGTTGAAATTCACGAGCCTCCCCCTTAAAGTCAAATTAGTTGAAACCTTGTCTGGAATTTCAAGCTCGAAGTGCGGAGGGCTGTAGATCTTTATAACGGGATCGCTCCAAGAGGGCATGTATGCGAGGCTTCCCACGTAGTGGGCTAATATGTAGTATTTCCCGACCAAATCGGGGGCTTTGACTCTAACCTTAAATCTACCGTTTTTAAACGATGCCAACTTAAGCAGAATTCCCTTCTCATCGCTCTTGTTTCTCTTCAGAAATATCTCGACGTAACCGCTTTCAACAAATTTTCCTTCCTTGGTTTTAACGTAGCCTTCAACTGTAAAGTATTCGCCCACTTTAACTGTAGTGCTGACGTTTGTGATCTTGGTAATCGTCGGAATTCTTACTGGCGATGGAGTAGGATCGAACTCCACCCATCCCTCCCTAAACTTCACCTCAGCCCAAGCATGAGCCTGAGATGCGAATACGGTCTGGTTCTGCGGGGTGGGTTCGGCTAAATATCCCACAACGAGTCTTGCGGGAATTCCGATTGAGTTACACATTATTACGAATGCGGAGGCGAATTGCTTGCATATCCCCCTCTTCTCCTTGAACAGAAACCAATAGGTTGGATCTTCATCGGACGGAATAGTGTATGAAGGATCGTATTTGTAGTACTCCTTCAGATATTTCTGAATCAGCAGAGCTTTTTCGTAGTCGTTCTTAGCATTCTTCGTTATGCTCAACGCAAGCCGTCTTATGGCTTCGTATTCTTCTTTGTTCATTATTATCTTAGCGAATCCGTCCTTCGCAGCCTTCGTCACTTTTATTTTATATGCCGTCGAAACCGCAAGATACGGCTTATCGCACGATTTGATAAGATAAGTTCCGGTGCTCTCGTTGAACTTCGCATTAATGGAGACGTAGCATGTATCCTTAGAAACGGGAATATGAATTTTGAACGGAACTATCGGAGTAACCTTATACCTCGTTATATGCTGGGAAAGCCTGAGCTCAGGTTTATCTTTGTAGCTGACGTTGTCCTCGATCCAAACACCGCTAATATAGGTTGAAGCTACGTAAAGCCTCATGTGGTTGGTGTAGGCGTTCAATCCTTCGACGAAATAGATCGGAAGTTGCGGGGGATTGCTGTAATTTCTGAGATTGCACATGTTCGACTCCGCGATCGTCGATGGAATATTCTTTAACTCTTCCCACTTCTGATTACCCTTTCCGGCATGCTTCTCGAAATATCCGGCACCTATGAATCCTTCAAATCCCGTTTTACTGAAATCGAGGGATGAGATAAAACTGAGGAGGAAGGCTAAGCCAACTATCAGCAAAACCAAACCTGCAATTTTTTTAATAAACATGATGTTGCATATTCGTTTCGATCAGCATATTAAATTTGTCCCCAAACGGAAATCTCAGCACCCGAGTTTTTGGCTTTGGTTATTACGGTTTCGCAATTCAATCCCTTCTCGTTGAAGTAAGATCTGAGATTTCCGGCTATACTTTTGGCGTTGGAATCGGTTATTGCATAAACTGCCGGACCAGTTGAGCTCATGCCCACGGCTTTTGTTTCATCCGCAACGCAATTGAATGCTGACTTAATAAGATCGCCGTATCTGTCTATTTCTGCTTTTTTAAAGCCGATATTCTGAATCCTCCATATAGCGTTGCCAAATTCGTCTAAATCCCTCTCCGCAACGGATGGCAAAAGTTTCATCAGAATCAAATGGCAGAGCTCCCTAACGTCTTCAAGCGGGATCGGGCAGACTTCCTTAAAAAGATTTACTTCCCTAACTCCGTAAAATCCGGATAGTTCGGGGATGGCAACAACGATATTCCAATCGGGGAAATCCAATCTTGCGATAACCGGAGCAGGCTTGGCTCTGCTTGCAGATGACGGCAGAAATTCGGGTTTCTCCTTTTTCGAATGACCGCCGTCCACTATGAAACCGCCGAATTCAAAAGCGGCGACTCCGATTCCGGAAGTCCCTCCCCTACCGACAACATAAGCCAGTTCCCTGACGCTGAATCCGAAATCGTATATCTTGCTGAATGCCGTAGCGACTGCCAAACTTATCTGAGTTCCGCTCCCCAGTCCAACATGTGCTCTGTAATCCGAAAGGACTCTTATTTTAATTCCCCTTCCGAATCTATCCGCCAAGATTTTCGCAACCGATTTAAACCTATCCAAGTTTAAACCCTTCCCCTCGACAACGACTTCGTCGCAATCTTCAGCGACGATTTCAATAAAAGGACTTTCGAGGGCTAAGCCGACTCCGCCGTCTATTCTGCCCAAGCATCCGTTTAAGTCGATCAGAGTTATGTGAATCCTCGAAGGTGTTCTAATTCTAACCTTCATTTTAAACACCAGCGATCGTCAAGTTTTAAATAATTAATCATTCACGATTTTCAGCTCTATCTCCTTTAAATAGTTTTTAAACTTCAGATCGACAACAATCGCTTTCGGAGCTATTACGGGCATTTCGTAGCCCGTGAGCAATCTCAAAATTTCGCAAGCCTGAATGGAGCAGGTTAAAGCGTAACTAAGCGGATTAAACTCGATCTTCGGCTTCTCGACTTCGAAGAAGGATACTCCGTCCGGCAGGAATGTCGTTATGAAATTGGGTATGAAAGGAACTCCCAGCTCTTCCGCAATTCTTGCAGATGCTTCCAAATGCTTATGAGCTATAACCACATCGACCCCTCTTAACTGCCTTCTCATCTCTTTATAATCTTTTGTGTATGGATACGAGATAACGTTCGTTTCCTCGATCGGATGGACGACATCGTAGTCGTTAGCCTCAAGCTTCTTCAAGCTTACATCCAGCCTTACGTCGTTCGGTGTTACGAAATCTCCTACGTATCGTATGCATCCGATGCCAATTCTCCAGAGCAGTTCCATGATCATTCTACTGCCTACAACACCAATGCTGAATCTGCTGAGGTAATCTATCTCGGACTGGTCGATTAGGTTATCCCAGAAGACGTTTCTCATCGTTTGAAGATTGCTCGATGACGATTAAAGCTTTACCCGTCGGATCGAAAATACAATTAGACCTTTGAGTTGACTATAAACTATGGAAGTATTCGACACCCACATCCATTCGGAGGGAAAAAGTGTTGAAGACTTGGAGAGGATGGCTGAAGAGGGAATAAAGAGAGCGGTAACGTGTGCTTTCTATCCCATCGAGCCCAAATTTCCGGAAACTCTGATAGATCTATTCAGAAAGCTTGCAACGTTCGAGATTGAAAGAGGCAAATCCGTTGGAATGGAGCTTTATCCGGCCATAGGTATCCATCCGAGATGCATTCCGCCCAAATACGAAAGGGTTGTTGAGAGCTTGGAGGAAATCGAATGTGTAGCATTCGGTGAGATAGGACTCGAAACTGCGAGCGATTTGGAGATCGAAGTGCTTAAGGAACAGCTAAAGCTGGCGAAACGTCTCGATAAGCCGTGCATAATTCACACTCCAAGAAGGAACAAAGTTGAAGTTACGGAGAAGACTCTAAGAATTTTGCAGGAAGTGGGCTTTCCCGAAAGCTTGGCAGTGGTAGATCATGCAACGAAAGACACAGCTAAGATGATCCTAAATGCCGGCTACTACGCCGGATTAACTGTTCAAGTCGGAAAGCTTAGTGCCAAAGAAGTTTACGAAATAGTTTCCGAATTCGGCTTCGAGAGGTTTGTTTTAAACAGCGATACCGGATTCGACAAAGCGGACATGTTCGCAACCGCTAAGACCGTAAGATTTTTGGAGGAAAAAGGGATCGATAAGTCAGATGTGGAAAGATTAGCTGTTAAGAACGCCCTAAGATTGTTCAAGCTTTAATTTTTCATCTTCTGCAAATCTTAACGAAGTTCTTGTAGAACTCCTCACCCTTCTCCGTATGATATACTTCGGGATGCCACTGAACGCCGTAGATAGGCTTCTTCTTGTGCCTCATAGCTTCAATCTCGCAGATATCGGATTCTGCAAGCTTCTTGAATTCCTCCGGCAAAATCTTAACCTCATCCATGTGACTCGCCCAAACCTTAAGCTCCTTCGGCAATCCCTCGAATATCTCATCTTCTTCAACTATCCTAACCTTAACCTCCGCGTAACCTCCAGCTTTACCCCTTCCGACTTCTCCTCCGAAAATCTTCGCGATCAGCTGATGCCCCAAGCAGATTCCCAAAATTGGAATGTCGAGTTCCTTCACATACTGCTCGCAGTTACCCGTTCTATCTAAGGATGGCCCTCCTCCCAAGATCAACCCGTCGATATCCTTAAGCTCCTCCACCGGCGTTGTGTTCTCTATTAACTTCGTCTCAACTCCCAAATCTCTAAGGGTTCTGTGGATGAGATGGTTGTATTGTCCGTAGTTATAAACCACGTAGATCTTAACCATCGAAGAAGAATCTGCTATGCAGGATATCAAGGTTTCGATGGTTGTAATTGGCGGCTTGCCGACGGGCGTTCATCGGTTGGCGAACGCCCACTCCCGCCGTAACGGCATTGAATTATACTCGATAGGATCTTATAAATCTTACTACGATTTATCGGCTATCTCCATCATAGGATACCTAAGCCTTTCATCCCACCTCAGAACAGCTCTCACAACATCATCTCCAACTTTTACCACGACCTCAGCCGAAAGCATCTCGGCATCGAGCGATGTGTATCCAAAAGCGGAGATCTTCTCTTCAAGCTTATCCCTGTCGATCCTAACCTTCGCATCGACAACGAATGGTTGAAGCTTTATACAACTCTCCATTGCTTTTTCAAGTATTTCGACGTTCTCGAAGCTAACGGGAACGCCTATGAACTGGTGAAAAAGAGCTCCGAGCTTTATTCCCGCTTCAAAATGGGCTTTGCTAATGGTATCACCCCCGGACTTAAGATGTATAACACCAGCATTATGAGTAGGATGTATGTTGCGTAGATTACGAATGCATTTGCAACTATAACCGTTCCGCAGGTAAGCATCAGAATCCTGTTTTTAACTCTCAGATATTCGAGGTCGCATATCATCAGAATGGATAGAATTATGGCCATAGCATCAAGGCACGGAAGCTTGAGATTTATCCAGCACGATAGCGTAAGGGCTGAAGCTACGGTAGGAAGCCCGACGAAATCTTCTTTGGATAGAACGTTGAATCTCGCAAGCCTCAGAATGCTCGCGATCAGATAAATAGCTCCGATCCATAAAAATCCAAAATGATAGAGAATTAAAGATGGAAAGGCTCCGAAAGATATCACATCGGCTAATGAATCTAAATCCTTCCCCAACTTGCTCTTTCCCAACCTGTTTGCGATAAATCCGTCCATTCCGTCCATTAAAGCTGAGAAGTAGAGGAACTTAAGGGATAGAACACCCCGAATGAGGTAGCATATTCCGAGGAAGCCCGATAACGCGTTCAAAATGCTGAAGATGTCCGCCAAGCTCAGTTCTTTAAAGATTTTCATGCTTTCACCGCTATGGTTTCTCCAGCCTTAACCTTATCGCCAACACTCTTAACGAATCTGTAACCCTTCGGAATTTCGATTATAACCCTCGAACCGAACCTGATCATACCGATCCTCTGTCCCTTCCTGACGAATTCTCCCTCCTTAACGTAGCAGACGATTCTCCTCGCAAATATTCCGGCAACCTGAGTAACCTTAAATATCCCGTTCTCGTTCTCGATGTATATCTCGTTTCTCATCGCTTTCTCACTCCTTACGAATGCCGGTGGCTTGCTACCCTTTTTTAGGATTGTCTTCTTCACAACTCCGTCAACCGGTGCTCGATTTACGTGGCAGTCGAAGGGTCTCATGAATATCTCAAGCCTGTTCCCTTCCAAGTAATCTATCTTGCCGTCAGCGGGAGAAACGACGCCGTCCCCTATTTCTCTTTCCGGATCCCGGAAGAAGATGGCGGTAAATGCTACCGCAGCAGCCAATATGATTAGGAATAACCTGAACTTGAAGAACAGAGGAAAGGTAAGCAATTCGATCGCTATCAGCTTAAGTCCCGTCCTTTCTATCATGCTTCCAGACCTCCACCAACTCCTCCTTGAGGTTGTATATTAAATCGGCGAGCTCCGGTAGAAATCTGAATACTCCCAAAGATATCAGCACCAACGCTATCGTTGCGAGTATCTTGCATATGATGTGGTGTGCAATATAAAAGCTGTCTTCTCCGAACCATTCGTTTCCGTAAGCTACAACTACGAAGACGTTTCTGAACAGGTTTAGGACGTAAATAACCGGAACAGAGATCATGAAAGCCTTAAGCCTCCTTTTCAAATCTGCTTTTACTCCAAGCGTTGCTCCGGCGAAGAGTGCCATGCTTTCTATGCCGGTGCAGGCTAAGATTATCTCAACGTATTTACCGTTTAAAGCGATTTTGTTGAACGCTAGCTTCTCAATTTTAAAACCGAGCATATTCCCAAGAGCTACGGTTTGATCTGCTACTACACTTATTATTCCTCTCTTAAGCCAAAGATCGACTGCGAAGGGGAAGTAGAAGAGAGCAGAAAGAGCAGAAAAAGCTGTGACGTCCAAAAAAACGTCCAAATTCTTGGTTTTTAGTATGGCGAATCCGATCATCGTGAACAAAACGAATGCGAGGATCATGATCGTAGTGTTGAAGTAATCCATAATGGCGAGGTAATTCGGAATCTCCGTGAGCCAGTATACGCCGAATAGAATCCACCCGATGCAACCCAAAATCCTATTCTTGGTTGCGACGAACGTGAACATGAGGGCTACGGCTAAGAAGACTACGAACATGATTGAAACCCTCGGCTTCGATACTTAAGGGTTCTGAGAAGAAGTAACAAAGCTGAGTATATTCCCCAAGATCGGTGAATGGTAGTTGGTCGTGACGCAGTATTGTGCATGACCTAAATAGTTCGTCGACAGTGTTGCATCACCACATATTAGTCTTATCTGACATTGGATCATTTAAAGCTTGGATCTCCTACTCTTATACTCCAAGAACAGCATTTCGAGTCTATCTATCTTCCTCTTTTTCATGTCCTCAACCTTCAGCCTGTATATTTTCTCAAACTTCTCGGAATTTATTATTGCAAGGTCTTCTCCGATCTCCATCTCAACCTCACTCCTATCTATCACGGGAATTCCCCTCTCCTCAAATACGGACTTTGCAAGATGTGACATCTCGTTGCTCACGATCACAGCCCTTATCTTTTTATCGCATAGGTATTCAGCCGTTACCTTACCTCCACCACTTGAATCTTCGATGTAAATGACATCGCCCTCGTTGATTCCGAAGGATTCCTCAAGCCTCTCGATTTCGTCCTTCGTAAACTTCTTCAGAACCTTTATACTCTTCCACCCGCTGAATTCGAGAACCTTCATTCTCTTCAGAACTTCGATCCTATTTTTCAGTTCTCCTATCGTTCTATCCTTCTCTCTAAGCTCCTTTCTTAGCTCTTTGAGCTCGTGCTCGAGGGTTTTTATGTAGTTCTCCCTTCTAACTCTCTCATGTTCCTCCTTCGATAGGGCAACAATCTTTGCCCTCAGCCTTTCTATCTCCTCCTTTAAACTCTTAATTTTCTTTCTGAGTAATCTGTTTTCCTCTTCGAGCTCCCTGATCACTCTATCCTTCTTTATCAAATCTTCCCTTAGAGCTTTAACCTCCTCGATCTGCGGAGGCTGTTCAACTTCCCTCTTCTTCCTACTTTCCTCCCCAGCGATTATATCCTTAAGAGGAGTACCCCTGATGATCTCAGCTTTCACTGCATCTACGTCCATTCCCATCGGTATTCTCTTTTCTATGTTCTTAAGCTTGTTCTTGTAAGAGTTGTAGGCATCCATAGCCGCGGCTATGGCATCTCTCTCATGATCGTTTAGAAACGCAAATTTCGATGTTAAATTCCTCTTCCTTTCAACGCTCATGTCCTCCTTCGGCGTATGCAGAACGGCTTGGAACGATGCTCTGAGCTTCAAAACGAATTCCGGCGGATTACTCTTGTCCGTAGCGATAACTACAGGTTTGCCCAAAGATGTTATGAACTCTATAACTTCCGAAGGATTCCAACCCTTTTTACTTTTAACACCCAATATGTTTCCGTTTAAATCCAAAACAGCTACAGCTGTAGTTGTTCCCGGATCTACTCCAACTATTACGTGTGGCTTCGACTTTCTGAGTGGAATAAATTCGATCTTGTCCTTCTCGACTGCAGAAACTTTAACCTGAACGTCCCTCGTTTTGAACGAATTTATCGGAAGCTTCTCCTTTGGAGCATTAACTATCAGAGTTCCTCTCGAAATTCCCCCGTAAGCTTCCCTAACATCCTCAACGTATTCCAGCCCGAGTTCATCGAGTTTTTCCTTAATCTCTTTGAATATCCTTCTAACTGCATCGTGCACCTTCCTCCTATACTTGTTCTGCCTCCAGCCACCCTTTCCCAAACTTCTGTTTCTCGAAACTGTAATTATCGTCTTGTCTATGAAAACAGATACCTCCTCACCAACTCCAAGCCTCGCAAGGTATGCACATGCCTTAGCTTCGTCCATCGGACTTCTTATGTTTATTTTTAAACCGTACCTCTTAGCCAAGCTCGGCAAAGAGCCCGAATTTAATCCGGAAACCTGAACTAATTTTGTGGTTGAAGGTATCTGCCTAAGGAATGCTACAATCTCTTCCTTGGACTTGAAAAGTTCGTAGATGTTATCGACGGATACTATCAAAGGCTTAAACTCCCTGATCATTCTGAAGAGCTTGCTCCTCGAAACACCAAACTTCTCGATTTCGGAATCGTCGTCTATTATGAAAACGGCGTATCTCGGCTTTATCTTTCCCTGAAGCGATCCTTTGATTATATCTACACCGAATATGCAGGTCATTCCCCTTTTATGTATTTAAGAACGCTATTAATATCCTTTTCTATGCGGTAAGTCTTTTTAAAATAATTTATGACGTTTTCGACGTCCCTTCTCAGAATCTCATCCGCGACTTTTCTCTCTTCATCCGTATCAACTTCGTTCAGATCGATGTGTTGTGGGAAGTCTATATACCACACTCCTTCGGGATTTACGAGGATGTTGTATTGGCTTAAATCTCCGTGAATAATTCCTAACGAATACATCGTTTTCACGTCTTCGATTATCATTTCGAGAACATCCTTTGGATTCTCAAGCCTGACTCTGAACAGCTCCTTTGCATCTATCAGCTCCATGAGAACCGCATTACCCTCCCAATCGTAAGGCTTGGGAACGCTCACGTAGCCGTAGAGTTTCTTCAAAGCTTTAAATTCGTTTTTTGCGGATCGAACCATTAAAACTGTAAAGTGCAGAGTTCCGTAATCTCTCTTCTCTTTAACCTTCTTGAAGCTTGAGTATCCGACCTTATGGAATTTTAGGACGCACTCACCGTATTTTTCAGAATAACAGTTGTATATTATGCTTTCCTTACCTTCGCCCATCTTCTTTCCGAGCATCGAAACCTTGTCGCTCCTTACAAGTCTCCAGAGCGAGTAGAGGGATAAACCCAAATACGTGAATGCACTGCCCAGATATTCCGTATATTTGTTTTCTACCAAGTTTTCATCTTTTAAAGCCTTTAGAATAGCCTCCATCTTGTCGGGATTAATTTGAGCGGTCTTTGCGATAACCTCAGCCGGAACGTATTTGTAATCCCACATATTCTTAAATATCGCATCCAACACCTTCCACTTGAGCTTGCTCATACTCTTAAACTTTTCAGCGAAGTCTACCATCCGACGGTTTTCTATTGATCCTGTTTAGAAATATTTCGTAGGATTTTGAGAACCTCATCCCTACCAATTCCTTCGACTAAGATCGTCTTCTGCGTGGAAGTCTGCCCTTTTACGATTTTTACGTCCTTTCCGAACACATCTTTGAGGAATCTGATCAGTTCGGTGTTAGCTTTTCCACCCTTAGGCGGACTGCTGACTTTAACTTCGATACTTTTCCTCCATTCATTGTATCCGACGATTTCAGTCTTCTTAGCGTTCGGTGAGACTGTCAGATCGATCAAAACGCCGTTTTCCGATTCCTTCACTGCATCGTCCATAACTCAGCATATCCCCGAAACAATATATCGATTACCAAAATCCTTATATCTCCTAACGATTAATCTGCAATGAAGCCCCGTAGGGTAGTGGTCAATCCTGCGGGACTCTGGATCCCGCGACCCCGGTTCGAATCCGGGCGGGGCTATACCCTTTACGAGGTTTCCTACAAGCCGTTTGATTCCGAAATTTTTTAATTATCAGTTTCTCACGCATGTATCTTCATCTGTTGGATCCCTTATCCTTCCGAGGACATCCTGCAATGTTACTGAAAATCTATGTAGCTGTAGATTCCTTTTTAAAGTTTAGATTTAAATCACCTAATAATCAAAATTAGTCTTGCAAATTTAAAGCTCAAATAGTCTATTTAAAATGTATTGCTCCACAGCCTTTTTTAAATTGTCATTTTCAATATGATTACCAAACTCTTGTTTCAGGAAATTGGTTATATCTGAATAAAAGTATATCTCTCTTCCGATTCTAACACACTTAATTATTTTTAATTTCGTTAAGTCTCTTAATTTGCTCGAGTACAATGTCTTGATAGAATAACCTAACCAATCAGCAAGCTGGTTGTATGAATATTTCTTTGTGTCATGCATAACTAAAAATTTTAAAACTTCTTTTTTTACTTTTGGTAATTTATATAAATTTATATATTCGTTTTAAGAAAATATTTAATTTCCTCCTAACATCAGACGGTATATGTTCCAAATCATGAGTTTTGTAGTATATGTTTTGGATCGCAGGACACTGTATTAGCTCTTCAGTTGTCACATCTTTACTGGAAACCGTCGCAATTGATGGAATTTCTACTTTAATTGTTTTAAGCACAGAAAGTTCACTATATAATTTTTGTATAACTTTATCTTTTTCTTTAATTTCTTCTTTTAATCTTTTAATCTCAGACTTTAACTTGCTAATTTCATCAACTTTACTTTTTTCGGTTTTTGTTATTTTTTCGAGGTAGTTTATGATTTCAGTGCTTATAGCTTTTAATTTTGGAGGAATAATTTCTTTTAAAGTAGGTGTGTAACCCGCATGAAAGGTCTCTCTTAATCTAGTTCTTATAGGTTTACAAATTCACCATAATAGAATATACACTCTCCTACATTTAATGCTGTTACCATGTCAACTACATCTTTTGATGGTAATGGTAAAATTTCTTTATATACCTTTAAATCTGCTGGATGAACTACTTTATGTAAGAACAATATTTCCGCCTGACTAAGAACATCTTTTTCTACTTTAGCAGATCTCTGACTGATTATAACTGCTCCTAAACCTCTCTTTCTTCCTCTAAGGGCAATTCTTGTTATCACTTCCTTTAAATCTGTTTTTATACATTGAGGTATAAACTCATGAGCTTCTTCAAGAATGATCATATACGGTTTCCTAAATTTTCCAGCTAAATACCAAATTCTTTTAAAGTATTTAAAAAGTAATTTATATATTTTCTCATTTAAATAACCACTGACATCAAGAATAACAGGAACATTCTTTGAAATTGAAACTTCAGCTACATATTCAGCATGTTCTACTTCAATCTTCACATCGACATTTTCAGACTTTCCAACAGCAAGTATCTCATATTTTTCTTTCAACCCCCAATATTCACCATCTATATCGACAATTGTTAGAGGCATATTATACTTTAGCAACTCTTCTAAAATGACAGCTGATGTATTAGTCTTACCTGAACCTCTTATCCCCAATATAGCAATTAGTCGTCCAATAACATCATCCAATTTTAGCTGAATGTCATCAGAAATATGTAAATGTTTCATGATATTACACCATTTTCATTAAGCTTATTTCTGCATATTTTAATATTATTTCTTGAGCTTCAGCAAGTCCTTTTGTAGTAAGTCTGTACATACCTTTATTAACTTTAATTATACTTGAGTTATTGAGTAAACGTCTTATTGCTTGATTAATTCTGGTTTTACTCTTTTTAATCCATGTATTCAAATCTTTCCTTGATACTGTTTTAAGATGCTTAGAATCTTAGAATAGAGTATAATTAATATTTGTTCCTCAGCGGTCATTTCTGGCTTTAGAATGACTGGGCGACCATCTATTTCTTCAATTAAAGGAATATTATTTATTTTGGAGATAGTGTTAATAAGTTCTAATACATTAATTTCTGTTGATTTTAAAAATAACCTAAGGAATTCACTTAGTATCCAGCTACACATTGATATCGCCAATGTTGAATCTATGAAATTTGGTGAAACTTCGTGATTCACATGAACAGCGCCACGTTTACTACGTATAGTGTATAAAGCGTAAGCTACTCTTGGAACAATCAATCTCAATGAATCATCTAATTTTTTAGCTCTTTCATCGGATTCTAATCTTCTTATTAACTGATTTATATTAGGTTGTTTTGGATTTTCTCCAAAAGCTAAATCAGATAAAATTTGAAATGTAAGTTCAACAAGTTTTCCAGCTTTGGTTAAGACGAGTTCATAATTCTGAACATAATAAGCCTCCTTCATTTCTCTGAATTCATTTAAGAATCTATGAAATTTCTCCTTATTAATATCCTCCGAAAGATTGCTTAGAAGTTCCTTTATTTTCACTCTTGTTCACTTCTTACCAAACTCTTTACAAAATCTACACCATCTTTAGATATTTTCCAAGCTTTTAGGTCATCCTTTTTTCTTTGCACTCAATAAGTAAGCCTCTTTTTGCACATTTGTTTATTGTATCGTTTAAATTCTTAGGTGGAGTTAATCTTGCCTCACCATACATAGCTTTAACATCATTAACATTAAATGGCTCAAGTCCTTTAAGATAGAAGTAATATGCTATTGCCATTACAACATTTGAGTGTTTACTAGAATCAATAGTTTTTATTAAATCAAAAAGAGTGTTTTCTCGTTTCCTGTCGGTTATATTGCACATAATTTTTTGATGCAAAGCATCTATCAAATTAACCAAATCATCAAGTATATCTTTTATATCTTTGTTAGAAAGCGCATTAATCTTTGTCTTAATTTCTTTTATCTTATCTCTAAACTGATTTGCATCCATAATTATTATCCCTCCAAGTCAATATATGGTGCAAAATAGACGTATGTTTTGTTTTTAACCATCTTTCTATTCAGTTCTCCCTTTTCAACAAGATATTTTAAAGCCATCTGAACGGCATTGGGAGTGATATTTGTTTTACCTAATTCCTTAATTTTTGTAATACAGTCTTTACTACTTCTCGGTTTATCGAAAAATCCTGTATTTCTGAGTTCAATCAAAATGTCTGTAACACTACTCTTGCTACTTTTTTTCTTGACACTAACATGAGCTCCATCACTTTGTATCAAAGTCGTTCTTACTTTGTTTAGAAAACTATTTATTGTCTTCCAGACTTCGTTGAAATCTCTTTCAATTTCAGCCTTTAAATCTTTATATTGTATTAAAACCTGTCTCTTATACACATCTC
>WAKM01000041.1 GCA_015523335.1 Archaeoglobaceae archaeon
AAGGTTATAAACGATTACCATTATCGATGTCGTCAGAACGTATTTAAACCAAACACAAATTCAGAAAAGCTTATATCTGTAAATACCTAAACCTAACAAAAGTTTAAATCAGACTAATATAGGATTGAAAAATAAACAGCACATACATAATAGTTGAGAAAAGCGGAATGTTTAAATCAGACTAATATAGGATTGAAAATGTCTATGCAGATCCATTCACCTTTCTTGGTTCTTGGTTTAAATCAGACTAATATAGGATTGAAAAGTGAAACGATAGTTTTCGCTAAAGCGTTCGGAGATCAGGTTTAAATCAGACTAATATAGGATTGAAAGTTTTTCATGTCGTTCATTCCTTTTCGATACGAAAAAACGCTTAAATCAGACTAATATAGGATTGAAAGTGCTTCAACGTGCTGGAAAGGTTTTAGACTAAGCATTATAGCGCTTAAATCAGACTAATATAGGATTGAAAGATTACCTGAATTATCTGGAGGAGTTCGTTAACGTCGTAGGGTTAAATTATTACAAATTATAAAATTAAACAATGTATTTGTCGACGTCTTTTATCTTCCTTCCGCAGTAGTAGCACTTAGCAACTACCCTGTCGTTCTCTACGAAGACGTAAAATCTCGGAGTTATCGGTTCCCTGCTATTCGTTATGCAGTTTCTGTTCGGGCAAACCAAAATCCCTTCGATCACTTCCGGCAATGTAACTTTAAACTTCTTCTGAATTTCGTAGTCCTTAATCAGATTTATCGTAGCCTTCGGAGCTATCAGGGCAATTTTATTCAGTTCCTCTTCACCTATGAACTTTCCCTCCACCTTCACGATGTCCTTCTTTCCCATCTTCTCGCTCGGAACGTTCATGACCATCGAAACTGTCTCCTTACTTCCGGGTCCTATTCCCAGAATTCTGAGAACGAGCAATGCCTTTCCGGCGTTTATGTGGTCTATGACAGTTCCCTCCTTAATCTTACTTATAACGAGCTCCTTCTCAGCCATAAAACCACCTCAGTCGAGCATAACCTCGGTAAGAATAGCCATCCTAACCGGCACGCCGTAGAAAGTCTGATCGAAGTATTTCGCATGCTTCGTTCTGTCAACTTCCGGATCTATCTCGTCGACTCTCGGCAGAGGATGCATTACTATCAGATCGTCCTTCGCATCCTTCAGCACTTCGGGCGTTATCTTGTAGCTTCCGGCGACCTTTCTGTATTCCTCCTCATCCGGAAACCTCTCCTTCTGAATTCTCGTAACATATAGAACGTCTATTTCGCCTATTACATCCTCCAAGTTCGCGATCTCTATATCCCCTTCAAGCTCCTCGAGAAACTCCTCCGGCAACCTAAGGCTTTCTGGACTTACCAGATATATCTTCGCATCGAACAGCGTCAGAGCTTTAATTAAGGAATGAACGGTCCTCGAATACTTGAGATCACCCATCAGTGCAATCTTTAGCCCTTCAAGCTTCGACTCCTTCCTTATCGTATACAGATCGAGCAGGGTTTGGGTTGGATGTTGCCCGGCTCCATCGCCGGCGTTTATCACAGGAACCTCTGAAAATTCTGCCGCAAGCCTCGCCGAACCTTCGAGCGGATGCCTAATTACTATTGCATCCGCGTATTTGCTTACCACTCTGATCGTATCGGCTAAGGTTTCCCCCTTAGCTATGCTCGAAGCCTCCTGAGCCGTCATGTTAAGAACCTCACCGCCGAGCCTCTTCATCGCAACCTCGAAGCTCATCCTCGTTCTCGTGGAAGGCTCGAAGAAAAGATTCGCTAAGATCTTTCCTTCGAGGATGTTGCACTTCTTTCCTCTCGCTATATCTTCGAACTCTTCGGCTTTATCGAGGATGTAAACTATGTCATCCTTACTCAAATCATCGATAGAAATGAGATGTTTAAATCGCGCCATCATCTCGCATGGTTCAAATTGAAATATAGTTTTTTCTTGCTTAACACCTATAACATTAAATACTTTCCAACGTAAACTCTTCTGTGGTTGAAAAGATCGTTTTGGCTATAGATCGAGACGACGATCTCGGTAGGAAAGCAGGCATTGCTTCGCCCGTCATCGGTAGAGATGCGAACCTTAAAGCCGCAATCAAGCTTGCCGAAGTTGATCCCGAAGATTCGGACATAAACACGATTTTCGGAGCTATAAGGGTCTACGACGAATTAAGGCGGAAGGGAGAGGATGTTGAGATAGTAACCGTCTGCGGAGACGAGAAAGTTGGTGTTATTTCCGATTCGAAGATTGCGGAGCAACTCGATGAGATCGCAAAAAAACTCGGAGCTAAGAGCGTTGTTGTGGTTACGGACGGTTCGGAAGACGAATTCGTTCTGCCAATAATCTCTTCGAGGTTCAGAATAGACGGTGTCGTGAGGATAATCGTAAAGCAGAGCAAGACCATAGAGAGCACATACTACCTCATAAAGAAGATGCTCGACGATCCGAAGATTGCGAGGGCAACTCTTGCGCCCTTGGGCATAATCCTGACCGTTTATTCGATCTCTCTGATTTTAAAAAATCCGGAATGGGGATTGGGAGCCATAACGCTCGTTTTGGGTATATACTTCTTGGTTAAGGCTTACGGATTCGAGGAATCCGTTGAGAATTATCTATCGACCGTGAAGAGGTCGCTTATGGAAGGTAGGCTATCTTTCGTCATGTATATCATCGCACTGATCTTATTTGTCATAGGCGTAATTCAAGGGTTCTACAACTTTTGGATCTTATACAATCAGAAGGTCATGCCCGGAATCGTTACGCTCGTAGTATCCTTCATATACGGCTCAATTTGGTGGATCGTAGCTTCTGGGCTGTCGGCGACTCTCGGAAAGATCTTCGACCACGTTCTCGAAAAGAAATCCTTCAAAAAGTATGTTACTACGATGTTCTTAATTGTAGCGGCTGGATGGGCTTTCTGGGGGGCGAGCACCTTTCTGCTTAGCAAAAGCAACGTTATTAATGTCGGGGAATCCCCGTTGCAGATCTTGGTGATGTCCATACTTGCGTCAATACTTATATCTCTGCTTGGAATAATACCGCTTAAGATACATGAAGGCTGAGATAATCCCGAACGAGCCGGCCATGTTGCTTAGTGGGAGAAAGAAGATTTTGCTCGTTGCGGACTTACATATAGGTCTCGTAGATTTTTATGATAAAATAATTATAGAAAAATTGAAAAATTTAGTTGAAAGTGTTGAAGCCGATGAGGTCATAGTGCTCGGAGATATTAAGCATAGGATCGGAAGATACCACAAACTGAAAAAATTGTTCGACGGATTTGAGGTCCCTATATCTGTTATCAAAGGAAATCACGACGGCGGTTTGGACTGCTTCGAAGTTCTAAGCGCTAAGGGTGTAAGAGTCGGGAAGTTCGGTCTGTTTCACGGGCACGCTTTGCCGGGCGATGAAGTTATGGAAGCAGATGTCCTCATCTTTGCCCATGCCCATCCCTCGGTGCTGATAAGAGACGAGGTCGGTGGTAGTAAGGTTAGGGTATGGATTCTCGGCGAATTCGACGGAAAAAAGGTCATCGTAATGCCGGCGTTCAACGATCTGTGCGCATCCACACCCATCAATGTCGAAAAGCCGGCTGGAGTTATGTTTAAAAGATGGGATTACGGAAGTGCTGAAGCTATTATGCTCGACGGAACGTATTTGGGCACTATCAGGCTTTTGTAGTTCAAAGACTGTTCCATCTCTTATAATCTACTTCCAAGCCCAAGAGTTCCATAACCCTCGCGACGGTGTGGTTCACTATGTCATCTACAGTTTCGGGCTTTGTGTAGAAAGCCGGAACGGGCGGCATAACTATTGCCCCCATCTCCGCGAGTCTGCACAAGGTTTTGAGGTGACCCAGATGCAGGGGCGTTTCCCTCACGAGCAAAATTAATCTTCTTCGTTCTTTCAGCGTTACGTCCGCGGCTCTCGTTATCAGATTGTCGGCGATGCCGTAAGCTATGCTCGATGCGGTCTTTATGCTACACGGAGCGATAACCATTCCGTCATGCCTGAAGCTCCCGCTCGAAATAGGAGCCGCTATCTCGGATTCCTCGTAAAATTTGTGGGAGATCTTTCTGATATATTCGACGCTGTAGTCCGTTTCCACTTCAAGCGTAATCTTTGCCTTTTCTGAAACTATTACGTAAACTTCAGCGGTTTTTCTGAGTTCTTCGATCAGCCTTATTCCGTAAATCTGTCCCGAAGCACCGGTTAATGCCACTATAAATTTCATCTAAGCTCGTCCCACTTCCTCTTTTGTCTCCACTTTGATATCGCAACTGCTGCTATACCGCCGCCGACTATCACGGCTATGCCTATTCCGATATATGTGAGCATCTTTGTATTAAATTTGAAGTTGAAACTTGGCTTCGTAGGAGTTGGGGTCTCTTTTGAACTGACTATGTTTTGAAGCTTCGAAACGATAATACCGAGCTGAAGCTTGATGTTCTTAGCCTTATCGATTAGGTTCTTGGCGTTATCTATAACGTCGTCGTATTTTTTCTCGTCGTAGAGTTTCTGAATGTCGTTCAAGTTATTTTTGAGATCGTCCACCGCATATTTGATCTGAGTAACGTTTAACTTGAACTCCATTACTTTTTCGGCTTTTCCCGCACTTTCTGCAACGCTTATGTAGCTTTCCGCTTTGAGAATCAATGCATCTATATCGTTCATGATGTTCTTAGCCTCGGTGAGGTAGTAATCGGCTTTCTTCTCTTTGACCTTCGTCTTTAAATCTCCTATCGCCTTCTCTATCCAGCCGATCTTCTCGCTCACTTTGTCGTAATCCTTATCGTTGTAGTATTCCTTGGCAAGCGTTAGGTTGGTTGCGATCTTATTATATTCTTCATTCAAACTTTCGACGCTTACGTATTTTTCGAGCTCGTCTATCTCGTTTTTGATACTTTTTAGTTCGTTCTCCAAGCTCTTTAGACTTTCCTCAAGCTTCGACGGATTTACTATTGTTATGTTGAACAGTAATGTATCTCCGTCCTGAGGAACTATCTTAAAGAATGTGAACTCCTCGACACCGCCCTCAATTGAAGGAACGTAACCACTGACGTTTATTTCGATGTGGTCTATTCCGTATCCGGAGCTTATCTCGTAACCTTTTATCGTTAAGCTGTCTTTCGTCGTGGACTCCGTATACTTCACGTAGGTTTCTCTTGAGACGAACGAAACCTCCATGTTTTTCGGAGAGTCCAAGTAGTTGTAGAACGTGTAATCTCGGTTCTCCATTCTCTTAGCTATGTCATCGCTTTTCGGTTCGATCGTAATCTTAACGTCCAGCTTATCTCCCGGGCTGTAGCAACTCTTCTTGCCTTCAACGGTAATTTTAAGATCGTCCTTTTTTAGGTATTCCAATCCGAAAACCGGAGTAGCAAATAAAAGCAACAAAAGAGCCACTATTATCCACTTTTTCATTGCATCACCTCACACCAGCGGCTCTATATCTTCGTCGAAGATTGCAAGGGTCTTCTCGATCCTCTCCTTCTCAACCTCTTCTATCTCCTCCTTAGCTTCAACCGCTAACCTCTGCAACTGCTTTACTCTTGGAATATCCGTAACGTTCGCTAAAACGACCAAAGCCGCTACGTATTTAGTCCTCCTTGTCGGATAGTCTCCGGCTCTAACTTCAACTCCGGCGATCTGATCTTCGAGCCATATCTTAGCCTTCTCCAAACCCTTCCTATCCAAATGCTCCGGAGGTCCGGCTACTAAAACCAAAGCTCTTTCGGCACTTCTTATGTTGCACGGAATCGTGAGCCTACCCAAAGCCGCTCTTCTGACAAGAGAAGCTATCTTCGTAGCCTTATCTTCTTCCATTATGTTCGGTTCCCTTTCCTCCTTCTTCTTGAAAAACGGAAGCTTTATCTTAGATACCGGCGGTTTCTTCTTTTCTTCAGCCAAGCTCGTTGCGTAGCCTATTGCTGAAATGCCTCCGCCCCTAAGAGTATTTATGACTTCGGCGCTGTCTATCACCATCTCTCCGATCATCCCCTCTTCAACCGGCTCTCCGGCTCTTGCCAAGACAGCTAACCTCTTGACGATCTCCTCATTTATCTTTGCAAAGCTCTCCTTCAAACTCAAACCTTCGAACTTCCAAGCCCCGTTATCCACCAAAATCAGATTGTCGACGTATTTCAGCAGCGAAACCATGCTTCTCGCGGCATTCAAAGAGTATAGCTTTCCTTCCTCCGGAGCGGGAAGAACGCCAACGACGTAAACGGGCTCGGAATACATCTCGGAAAGGTATTTCGCAAGCACCGGCGCTCCTCCGCTTCCCGTTCCTCCTCCCAAGCCCGTGATTATTAGAAAAGCGTCGATTTCGTGTGTTCCCCTTTCATCTATGGCACTCAAGATCGTTTCGATCTCATCCTGCGCGATCTTGGCTCCGAGCTTGTTGTCCGTTCCCACTCCGTGCCCCTTAACTACGGTCTGCCCTATGAGGATTCTATCCCTCATCGGCACATGCTTAAGCCCCATTAGGTCTGTTCTTGCGGTATTTATGGCTAAGGTCTTGATCGTGATTCCCGATCCTCTCATCTTCTCATTTTCGAGAAATAAGTCGAGTATCTTCCCTCCACACTGTCCGAAACCGATTACGAAGAACTTCATAGTTTCACCGTTAACTTAGCGTTTAAGCAATTTTAATTTAAGCCTTTCTGTAATTGTTAAATTAGCCGTATAAAATTTGTGGGGGTGATGCGATGTTCGTCGACGATTACAGCTTCGGTAGAATCGTAATCAACGGTAAGACTTACAGAAACGATGTGATAGTTTCGAGGGATTGGATCAATTCGAATTGGTGGCGCAGGGAGGGGCATGCCGTCTGCTTGGAAGACATCAAGGAGATTTTGGAGAGAAAGCCCGAAGTGGTCGTGTTCGGAACGGGTGCATACGGCGTTGTTAAGGTTAAAAAGGAGGTCGTAGATGAGCTTAAAAGGAGGGGAATCGAAGTCATATGCGAGCCCACGGCTAAGGCCGTCGAAATCTACAACAAGCTTCTGAAAGAGGGGAAGAACGTAGTTTTAGCAGCTCATTTGACGTGCTGATTTTATTTTAATTCGACGCCCCTCATTCTGCTGTATTCTATTTCCGCAAGTATTATTTCGAGCAACTCCTTCTCTTCCGGAATTACGTCCATAAGCCTCAGCAGTAGGGATCTGATCAGCGATACGTCCTTTCTGCACCTGTCGATAAGCGGGATTAGGTAGGGTATCCTGAATTCGCCGTTCGAGTAGTGGATCTTCCTTAAAAGCTCGTCGCTGACCGGTTTAATTTCTTCACCGATTTTTGGAGCCGTTCTCGGCTCGTCCAGATTTATCTTGCACAGCGATATGCATCTGGCAACCTTCTTTCCTTCTGAAATATCCGGCATGAACCTCCTTATATCCTCCCTGTCGAGATCCCCCAAATACTTCGCATACTCTGGCTCCTCCTGATAAACGGATGCGACTATGGCTAAGATGTCTCCGCAGATGACTATATCTCCGACCGAAATGTCCTCAACCTCCGCTTCGAATTCGCTATGACTCAAAACCCTTATTACCCTTCCGAGCATCTATGCTTTGCTGTAACAATTCTTATAAAACGCTTGCTGATTACTCGAATCGGTGATGACGCCTACGGGGTCTGAGCCGTGATGATGATCGTGCCCTAAACTGAATTGTGATGATTCACTCCCCTCCAGAGCGGTGATGAAGACGCGCGAGAATTCTGATTAGATCTTTGGCGGAGATACTCTTTTTTGATTTGATCTTCTGAAGAAATGTGAACAGTCTCCCATTCCATTTATCTCCCTTTCGAAAGATGTCTTGCACAGGCAACAGGAAGGTAGATAAACACTTTACCAGAAGTTACAATACCGATGATGATTGGAGGGGTCTCTGAAGAGTGATGAAAAGCCGCCAATCTGAGGTCATCTTCTCCTAACCTTATTCGGACATATCACTGCGAATTGACAGTATCTGCATTCCCATTCGTATCTCGGAGCCTTTTTGTCCACTATCAGCCTTAGGATTTCATCTTCGCTTAGTCTATCCTCGATTGGATACTCGGCGAATCTTTCGGGAGTTACGTAAACCAAAACGACCTTTTCCAAATCGTATAGCCAGTTGTAGATCTTAGCTTGTAAAACGTGGTGCTCGTATGGTATTTCGATATCGGCTCTCGAAGTCTTGATTTCGATTCCGACCCTTCCTACGATTGCATCTATCCTACCTGCGATCTTATACTCTCCTATCTGCTTTTCCGCTTTGACTTCGACCTCCGCGTTGAGTTCGGACGAAAGTAGACTCTCCAATCCCAGATGAACGAGGGATCCAAGAATCGTATTCGGTGTGAAAACCGTAGCCCTATACAGTTCGGGATACCTCTCCTCGAATTCCCTCTTCAGGGGACATCTGACCAAGTCAGTAACCCAGATACAGTCTCTCTCATGCTTTTCGAGTTCTCTCAATCTCCACGAAATTACTATTTCTGTAATCACATAATATAATTAAATCGAAAAATTTTAAAGTTTACGTTACAATCTTTTTCAATGTTTGCTAACGTCAGTGAAATTTCAGCCTACGTTGTTTGTCCGAGGCTGTGCTATTTTAGAATGAGGGATAAGATTAAACCGAGAGAGATTAATGCCGTTAAGGAAATTTACCTCAGTAGGAGAAAAGGGTTCGATGAAAACTGGGCTTTCGAAAGGTTTAGTCAGATGTTCGACGATGAGGAACTATTTAAGGTTGCACTGGAGAACTTCAAATTCGACAGATCTCTCGAACGTCTAAAGCCCGTAGATTGGGAAATAAGGCTGAAATCGGAGAAGATCAAGCTTAAAGGAATTTTGGATGAGCTTGTGGAGTATAGAGATAGAAAGTTTCCGCTCGTTCTGTCTCTCAGAAGTCCGAAGGACGACGTTTGGTTTAGGGATAGAATTAAGCTTGCCGCATTCTGCATGTTGCTAAAGGCTAACGGTGTAAACTGCGAGAGGGGGTTCGTCTATCACTGCTTCGATGGAAAGCTTAGGGCTGTCGAAATTGGGAGGAAGGATAGATACTACGTTCTGAAACTGATTGAGAGAGTTTTAAGGCTTAAGAGAGGTTTCGTTCCCGAAAAAACGAGGAACTCCAAAATATGCGAGAAATGCGATTACGTGGAAGTCTGCAGTTCGAAGCCCTCAACCTTTGCTTCAAAGTTCCTTTAGTATGCTTCGAATTCCTCAAGTTTGTCTTAATCCTTAATTTTGCTGATTAGCCGGACTTAAAAACATCGAAAAGGGTAATTTTCTCTCTAACGAGTAGAGATAGCTTCTCGGTTCCTACAATCCTAAGCTCCTCATCGCTTATGTCGAAGAATCTCTTAATTCTCTCGATTTTATCTTCGTCGAGTTTGAGCACGGGCGTCATCTTAAATCCCAAATCCTTCAGCTTGTCAACGCATTCGTCCTCTAAAACGACAGCCACAACCTCGTTCAACCCTTCCTTGAGTCCCATTTCAACCGCATCCGAAATCTGTCTCCTTCCAGCGCAGTAGAGCAGAATCTCCATCGCGAGCGTTTTTGCAACCCGTCTTCCTTCCTTCCAAGCCTTTATAGCCTTTTTCGTGGCGAATTCTACGTGATCCCTATCTACTACGTATTTTGCGTCGAGAAAAGTTACTGTGCATCCGATTTCGTTCAGCTTGCTGAGAAAATCCCTTAGCGACTCGACTTCGATTACACCTTCGATTATTTTCATGTGTTCTCACTTCCAGCGTGGTATATGAAGTTACAGAACCCTCATGACAGATTCCATTCTTATGCCTCTATCGGTCAAGTCGTATCTCAAAATAGACTTCGGAACAAGAACTCTCTTGAGCTTTAGAATCTTCAGAACTCTCTGAATTTCGTTTCCGGACTCATTGATCGTCATCTCGATAATTCCGTCAGCCATAAACTTTATCGTATTCTCAAGCTTGTTGTCCGCTATTCCCTTCGTCATAAGCAAAAGTATTACCGAATCGTTCTTTTTAGCCGTTAAAGACATCTCGTTTATCAACTCAACTACATCATCGGTGTTGTAGTTCAAAACGAAATACGCAAGACTGTTGAGTATTATCCTTTCATGATCGCTACCTGCAATCGTCGTCTTTACGTGCTTTAGGGGATCGTGTTTCATTTGCTTTAAAAACGCCTTTACGTCGGACTTTGAGTCGGTTTGCTGGAGCAGTCGGGAGGAGACCAAATCTACGAATTCGATCCTATCCGCTACGCCGTTTTCGAGTGCGAAGTATAGCTTGATATTCTGCAAAATCTGATCTTTGGTATCGTTTGTCGTAATATATAAAACTTTTTCGTTGTTGTTTATTCCCGCCACCGCGAAGTGAAAGGAGAACACGTCAGCCCCAGCCCCCGGTTCTTCCAGAAGTAAAATCAAGCTCCCGGATGGAAAACCACCACCGAGTTGAGCGTCGAGTGGTGTTATGCCCGTGCTATACTTTTTCATGGTATCGAAAATTTGTTCGCAGAATTTATAAAACTTTTTACAAACGACTTTTTATGATCAAGTTCGACGAGAGAGGCTTGGTTCCCGTAGTAGTCCAAGATGCGAAGACAAAAGAAGTTTTAATGCTGGCTTACGCGAATAGGGAGGCTCTGAAGAAAACGTTCGAAACCGGCTACGCTCACTACTGGAGCAGGAGTAGGAAGAAGCTCTGGATGAAGGGTGAAACTTCCGGAAACGTCCAGAAGGTCGTCGAAGTTCGGATCGATTGCGACAACGATGCCATACTTTATTTGGTCGAACAGAAAGGCGTTGCTTGCCATACTGGAAATTATAGCTGTTTTTACAGGACTTTGAAGCCGGAAGATTTGGAAACCGACCGCTAAATTTATAACTTCAAGATTATTATTACGATTATGACCTACTATTACGATCCCCTATCATTCTTGGGATCGATGATCTGGTGGCTTCTACTATTCTGGCTTATCTTGGGTCCTCAGCTTCAGTATCGCCGTCTGATGCTGATGAGACAATCGCTGATGAAGAAGATGGGTGAAAGGCGGGGATCGAACGTCATAGCGATGATTCATAGGCAGGAGAGCATAGGTCTCTTCGGCATACCGTTTTACAGGTTTATAAGCATCGAGGATTCCGAGCAAGTTCTGAGGGCTATAAGGAGGACTCCCAAGGATAAGCCGATTGATCTGATCCTTCACACACCCGGCGGACTCGTTTTGGCGGCAACTCAGATTGCCAAAGCGATAAAGGATCATCCCGCGAAGACAACCGTTATAATCCCGCACTACGCGATGAGCGGCGGAACTCTGATAGCTTTAGCTGCGGACGAGATAATAATGGATCCCCATGCTGTTTTGGGGCCAGTGGATCCGCAACTGATGAACATGCCGGCTCCATCGATTCTGAACGCTGTGAAGAAGAAGGATCCGAACGAAGTAGACGATCAGACGCTCATAATGGCTGACATAGCCGAGAAGGCTATAAATCAGGTTAGGGAGTTCGTCTACGAGTTGTTGAAGGATAAGATGGGCGAAGAAAGGGCGAGGGAGGTTGCTAAAATATTAACGGAAGGTAGGTGGACTCACGATTATCCGATCACCGTTGAAACTGCTAAAAAGCTGGGATTAAATGTTTCCACGAACGTGCCCGAAGAGGTCTACGAACTTATGGAGCTCTACCCACAGCCGCTGATGCAGAGGCAGGGAGTGGAATTCGTTCCGACTCCGAGAAGACAATCGACCGGATCTGAAGTTACGGTTAGATTTCCTTAGTTACAATTTTTCTAAGCTCTTCCAAAGTCGGAACACCTACGATCACGTGTTCGTCGTTTATTATTATTGCTGGAACGAACTTTATTCCGAACTTCGTTGCGGTTTTGAAACCTTCCTCGGTGTTCACTGGTAATTCGAGAATTGATACATCCTTCATCTCTTTAGCAAACTTCTCAACCACTTCCTTGGCTTTGGGGCACATCGGACATCTCGGCGATGTTAGTATCTATATCACAACCATAACCGATAGTTCACGTAGGTGAAATTATAAGCTCTTCCAAATCCTTTTGAGCATGATCGCATCCTCCTCCAAGTTCGGACTCTCGATTATGATTACGCCTTTAGCGTTGAAGTCCTTGAGGACTTTGAGGAGATCTTCGAATTTGAAGTCGGACTCTCTCAAGTTGAGATGCCTCTTTTCCCCCTTCAGCCCGTATTCGATCCCGCTGACGTGAATGTGCAGATCCTTTGTGGCATCCTTGCCCAGTTTATCTTCAACTCTCTCAAGCAAAGATGCGAATTCTTCGTAGCAGTTCATCGCTCCCCTCATCCTTGCGTGTATGTGGCTGAAGTCTATGCACGGTTTTAAGCCGAGTTCTTGGCACAGATTTAGGGTCTCATCCACATCTCCGAACTGCGTTGGTTTTCCCGTAGTTTCCGGTCGAAGTTCGACCTTATAGCCTTTCTGCTCGATGAACTCAAGCACTGGCTTCAGGTTATCTCTTATCCTCCTGTATGCTCCTTCCTTCGAAGACTTCAGGTAGTATCCGGGATGGAACACGATGTTCCTCGCGAAGATGCCTCCCACCCTAACAGTATCTATCAGCCTCCTTATGCTATCTTCGACCTTCTTCCTTTCTTCCGCGTTCAGGTTTATGTAATACGGAGCGTGAACCGAAAGCTCGACGCCTAAGGAGTCCGCAACCATCTTAACCTCCTTCGCCTTCTCTTCGTTCATCCTGACACCTCTAACAAATTGAACTTCCATCGCATCCAATCCAAGCTCCTTGATCGTCTTTATGCCACCGATCGTCGATCTGTCCTTCGAACAATTTGGAACTCCAGCTGTTCCGAACTTCATGTTTTATGCTAAGACTTGCCATCACAAAACGATTTCTCAAAAAGCTTTTATTTTTGTTTCATCTGCGAGAGGCTGTGAAGAGGCTCTACGCTGATTTGGGGGCTTTTGATTGTTGCACTAATCTGGGGATAACTTTTCCCGTCGTAAAGGTTTGATGTTGAGAGTATATCACCCTTCACATTCAACACTATTAGATTCTTTATCGCGTGCATATTTTTTCTTCCCTTCGTAAGCTTCGGGGGTTTAGGGATGGATTCAAGATCGGCATAGCAACTTTCTTGGGCTACTCCTTCCAGACCTTTAGCCTGCAATACACCACTGCAACGAACGCCGGATTCATAACATCCCTCTACGTAGTCTTAGCACCTTTGATTGCCTTCGTTCTTTACAGAATTTCTCTGAGGGGGATCGAGGTTTTAAGCACATTAGTGGCTTTGGCTGGGCTGTTCTTGCTTACTGGCTATGAAGGATTCAATTGGGGGATATTCTGATGCTCGCTTGTGCATTCGCATTTGCTATGGAAATCGCCATGATTTCACGCTATTCGAGGGAGATAAATCCTACTCAGCTTGCATTCTGGCAGATTCTTGCTGTGACCGTTTTGTCCACTCCTTTCGCTGTCGTCACTGATAGGTTCGTTCTGAATTGGGATGTAGTGATCGCTCTGCTGATAACGGCGATATTGGCAACTTTGGTGGCTAAACTGATGCAGAACCACTTTCAGAAATGGACTAAGCCAGCAGATGCTTCAGTTATAATGTCGATGGAGGGTGTGTTTTCCCATATCTTCTCCGTTTTTATGCTTGGGGAAAGTTTGAATTTGATTCAATACGTTGGAGCGGGCTTGATAGTTCTTGCAGTTTTGATGGTCTCTATCTCATCAGAGTTTTAAAATCTACATGAGCGGAATATAGAACATGCGCATAGTCGAAATACTTCGAGAGATCGATAAAGCGCTTTTAATCGGCATCGGCGGTGGAGGGGATGTAGTCAGCACGCTGATAGTTGCTGATTTCTTCAAGCTCTTCGATGTGGAATGTGTTCATGCTGGTGTTGTTTGGGAGAGGATTTCGAGAGATCCAAAGCCCGGTCCTCGCTCGATTGGAGAGATAGAGAATTGTAGAATCATAAACGAGTGCTTAGCTTGGGTGAACGGGAACAGCAGAATAAACGGACTCAAGCCGATCGTGGCTCAAGTTTCGGAGTTTTTAGGCAAAGAAGTTGTTGCTGTGGACATAACAAAAGGTGAATTGGGAGTTCGAAAAAGCTTAAAGGAATTCGTTGAATCAGAGGGAATAGATCTCGTCGTTGGAGTGGATGCGGGTGGAGATTCACTTGCGAGAGGAAGAGAGAGGAACCTTTGCAGTCCACTTGCCGATTCTATAATGCTCTCAGCTCTGAGCAAGTTGCGATCGATCTTGGCTGTGACCGGCTTTGGAAGCGACGGAGAGCTTAGTAGGGAAGAAATAGAAACCTATCTAAGTGAGATTGCAAGAGAAGGTGGTATATTGGGTGTTAGCATTCTGATGAAGGATAGAGCGGAAAGACTGTTCGAATTCGTTAAAGATGTTCATACCGAAGCTTCCCGCATTCCGATAATGGCTGGAATGGGTTTTAAAGGAAAACGCACTATCTGGGGACATTATGATATAGAGGTTTCTATACTGAACGCTCTGACCTTTTACATCGATGTTGGCATTCTGCTCAAGTTCACCACACTACCGAAGGTTGTTGAGAACAGCGAAAGCATATTCGAAGCAAACGAGCAACTGCACGATTTGGGAATTAAGACTGAGCTCGATTTTGAAATTGAGTGGAGCAAACGTAATATTGGGTAGAGTATGGAAGAACTCCTTAAAAAGCTCAGAGATAAAAAATAACACATGAGGAGTTGCTTAAGCTGAAGAATATTCTTGAGCGAAGGATCAAGGAATTCGAAGAAAGAGAAGAATGTGAGAAGGCACAAGCCGAAGCTGTTATTTTGGCGATGGTTTGGAAAGTATTAAATCGTTCAGCCGAATCTGCGATTATGGATCTTGAGAAGCTTAGGAGATTTCAGGAGGAGCTTGCTAAACGTGTTGTTCTCAAGGATCTCATCAAGCTGGACGAGCTTAGATTCGTTTTGGGAGTCGATCAATCCTTTATTGGGAAGAAGCAGGAAAAGGTGATATCAGCTTGCGTTGCTTTAACGTTTCCGGAATTGAAACAGATAGATCAGAATATCATCATTGAGGACGTCAACTTTCCATACATCCCGACCTTTTTGATGTTCAGAGAGGGAGATCCAGCAGTGAGGGGGGTTAAGCCTGTTTTGGAAAAGCTTGACAGGAAAAAGACTGTGGTGATCGTAGACGGTAGCGGGATAGCGCATCCGAGAAGATGCGGATTGGCTACTTACATCGCATTGAAGCTCAAAGTTCCCACGATCGGAGTTACCAAGAGGAAACTATACGGTGAGGTAGAGTTTCCAAAGGAGGTAATGGAAGCAAAGCCAATTTATGATGGAACTGAGATAATAGGCTACGCTTTGAAGCCGTGCAAGTTGTGCAAGCCGATATTCATATCCCCAGGTAGTTACATAACCCCAAAAACGGCTTTGGAGATCGTGAAGGCTTGCATAAGGAATCATAAACTTCCAGAACCGATTAGACTCGCCCACGAGCTTGCGACGAAATCGAAGTCCTACAGTCTGTCATCCTTCGTGGAGCTTTAGAATTTCTAAAACCTTATTAAATACTGAAATCATAGTTCGATTGTGGAGAGAATAGAGGAATACCTTGAGGCAATGCTCGACATTCAGAAGGAGAAGGGAAGGGTCGTAAAGACGAGCGATTTAGCTAAAAAGCTCAACGTTAAGCCTTCGAGCGTTACCGAGATGCTACTTAAGCTCAGCAAAAGAGGATACATCGAATACCAACCCTACCACGGCGCGGTTTTAACCGAAAAGGGTAGAAAGGTAGCCGAAAGAATAAAGCGCTATCATAGGATATTCGAGATGTTTTTCAGAGATTTCTTGGGTATAGATGAGGAGGAATCCCATAAGCTCAGCTGTGAGTTGGAGCATCACGTAAACGATGAGATCGCTCAGAAAGTATGCATGATCATTGCGAGCGAATGTAAAATCTGCGAGAGGTGTGATTTTAAGGTTATCTCATTGGTTGAAGCCGAGCCCGGTTATTATGAAGTTTTAGCCTGCCCGTCGGCGGTTAAGATGGTTGGAATTAAGCCGGATGTTAAGCTGAAGGTAGTCGATAGATGCGTTGTTGAAGTCGATGGTGAGGAAATTAGCTTGTCCGAAACGGTAGCCGAAAAAATTATCGTCAGAAGGATCTCTCAAGGATAGATACCAAGTCCTTTGCATCTGTTCTCCTCGGACATAGATCTATCAACCTTTTGAGTTTAATCGCGTTCTCTGCAAGCTTCGGCAGATCGCTCTTATCGAATCCCAACTCATCCAAGCTTGTCGGAACGTTTAAGTCTTCCATTAGCGATTTTACGCCACCCAATACCTCTCTGATCCTCCCGACTTTCTCTGGAACAACGGGTTCGATGTATTCCAACAGAGCATCGCCGACGATCGCAACGCAAATTCCGTGAGGAATATCCTTTGCCCCTCCTATCGCATGCCCCAAAGCGTGTCCCAAGTGAACTCCGGCGTTTCCGAAGGCTATTCCAGCTATGTAGGATGCCATCGCCATCTTTATTCTTGATTCCAAATCTTCCCAGTGATAAGCTTTTTCTAAATTCTGCGCGATCAGTTCGATAGCCTTCAAAGCGAGAGCATCTGTGATCGGATTCGATCCCGAATAGGGGCTGTCGTATGGATAGACCTCAGCTGGCTTTACAGTGTACGCTTCGATAGCGTGCATGAGCGCATCCAAGCCCGAAGAGGCTACGATTTCGGGCGGAGGCGTTACGTTCAGGGGATCTATGATCGCAAAGCTTGGAAGCAGACATTCCTGAACTATTCCAACCTTAATTTCCGACAGCTTCACAACCGAAGCACATGTGGTTTCGCTTCCCGTTCCCGCAGTTGTCGGAATGGCTATGAGCGGTTTCAGCGGTTTCTCAACCACAACTCCTTTCCCGAACGGCTTCGGGAAGTAGTCGAAGAAGTCTTCAGGCGGGTATGTCGTGTAAAGATTCAGAAGCTTTGCGACATCTATTGCACTTCCTCCTCCGAGTCCTATTAGCAGATCGAAATCCTTCGCAACTTCGATTCCCTCTCTAACACATTCAACATCTGGCTCGGGCTTGACACCGCTCCAAACTTCGTAGCTTATTCCGTTCTCTTCGAGCGAACCCTTTACCCTTTCGCAGATCTTGCTATTACCAACCCTCTTGCCGGTGACTATCAGTGCCGATTTAGGTTCAAATCTTTTGGCGATCTTTCCGACATCCTTCGTTGCGTTGATTCCGATCTTCGCGGGGGTGAATTTCAGTGAAATCATAATTGTAAAAAATCTCCAACAGTTTTATATACTATCGAGTTTAAGGGTCTCATAGTCGGAGGGAGATCTATGGAGTCCTTAGTTAGAGAAGCTCTTGCGAGGGCTGAAAGAGAGAGAAGAGCGCCGGTGGAAGATCTTGAGGAAGATATACTTCAGGTTTTGGAAGAGCTTAGAACTGTTATTAAGGTTATTGGTGTCGGTGGGAGCGGTTGCAATACAGTTTCGAGGATGTTCGATGAGGGTATTGAAGGAGCGGAGCTAATTGCGATAAACACCGACGCCCAGCATCTTTGCTACACTAAAGCTCACAAGAGGTTGCTGATAGGAAAGAGGAGAACGAGGGGTTTGGGGGCTGGAAGCCTCCCTCAGGTCGGTGAAGAAGCAGCGAGAGAGAGTGAGGATGAGATCAAGAGGCTTGTAGAAGGGGCGGACATGGTCTTCATAACCTGCGGTCTTGGAGGTGGAACCGGAACCGGTGCTGCACCGGTGATAGCTGAGGCTGCACAAGATGCCGGAGCTTTGACGATTGCCGTTGTAACTTTTCCATTCTCCGCTGAAGGAGCGGTAAGGAGGGCTAACGCCGAAGCCGGGTTGGAGAGGTTGAGGGAAGTAGCCGATACGGTGATAGTAATTCCGAACGACAAGTTGCTTGAAGTCGTTCCGAACTACCCGATACACATAGCATTCAAAGTTGCGGATGAGGTTTTGATGAGGGCTGTGAAGGGGATAACCGAGCTGATAACGAAGCCGGCTTTGGTTAACTTGGACTTCGCGGACGTTAAGACGATAATGGAGAAGGGCGGAGTTGCTATGATCGGACTCGGAGAGGCGAGCGGTGAGGATAAGGCGGCGGAGTCCGTTAGAAAGGCTTTGAAGTCTCCGTTGCTCGATGTCGACATAACCGGAGCTAAGGCCGCGCTCGTCAACGTAACTGGTGGCCCTGATATGACCATAGAAGAGGCTGAGAGCGTTGTTGAGGAGATATACAGCAAGATAGATCCAGAGGCGAGGATAATCTGGGGAGCTATGATCGATCCGGAGCTTGAAAACACCATGAGAACGCTCGTAATAGTTACCGGCGTTAAGTCTCCGCAGATACTCGGCAAGAAGACACCCCACCTATCGAGGAGATTCGGAATAGACTTCGTGAGGTAAGCTTATATATCGGGTGTAGCTGGATTGGATTATGCAAATTCCATCGATCGACGAGCTACAATCGAAGCTTCAGGAATACATTAACGTCTTAAAGATGGCGAGAAAACCGGATAAGGAGGAGTTTTTAACCACTACGAAGATATCGGTAGCTGTCATGTTCTTAGTCGGATTGGTCGGTTTTGTTATATATATACTGATGCAGATTGTTCCAGAGGTGTTAAAGAAATGAGCAAGTTCTTCGCCGTCAAAACTACCGCCAATCAGGAAAGGTTGGTTGCGAACCTGATGGACATGGCTGTAAGAAAGCACAAGTTGGAAGTTTACTCGATACTGGCTCCGAAGGAGCTTAGGGGATACATAATAGTTGAAGCTGAAGATATGCAAAACGTTTTGAAAGCTATAAGGGGTTTGCCACACGTTAAGGGAGTCGTTAGGGGGGAGATCAACTTTAGTGAAGTGGAGCACTTTCTAACGCCCAAGAGGGCTGTTGAGCAGATCAAGGAAGGCTACACTGTCGAAATAGTTTCTGGCCCATTTAAGGGTGAGATGGCTATAGTTAAAAGGGTGGATACCGCTAAAAATGAGATCACGGTTGAATTGCTCGATGCGGTAGTTCCGATTCCAGTTACGGTTAAGGCTGATCACGTTAGGGTGATAGACAAAAAGGAGGGGTGATGTATGCCCGTGCAGGTTGTTGAGGTTCTCGTTACGGGAGGAAAAGCGACTCCCGGACCTCCGTTGGGTCCGGCTATAGGCCCTTTGGGATTGAACGTCAAGCAGGTTGTCGATGAGATAAACAAGAAAACGAAGGATTTCGAGGGATTAGCTGTTCCAGTGAAGATCATCGTAAAGGAAGACAGAAGCTTCGAGATCGAAGTCGGAGTTCCACCGGTTTCGGCTCTCGTGAAGAGGGAGCTCGGAATAGAGAAGGGAGCACACAAACCAAAACACGAAACGGTGGGTAATCTGACGATGGAGCAGGTGATAAAAATTGCGAAGATGAAAAGAAAGCAGATGCTCGCGTATACACTTAAATCTGCCGTAAAGGAAGTCTTGGGCACCTGCGTTTCGATGGGGGTTACGGTGGAAGGGAAGCATCCTAAGGAAGTTATCGGGGAAATAGAGGAAGGAAAAATAGAGATTCCCGAAGAGGAGGGTGAAGAATAATTCTTTAATATTTTAATTTTACATACGGCTATTATTGCCAGCTTGGGCGAAACTTAAATATAACTCGATCTATTGTGAAGTGGTTTGGTGAATCGCAAGCGTTATATTTCTGAATGGGTAGTTGTTTATGAGTGGGGTCGTGGCGTAGCCAGGTAGCGCGGCGGGCTCCAGCGGTGTGATGACGAACGGGTCTGCTGATGGGTGAT
Organism: Archaeoglobaceae archaeon; assembly: GCA_015523335.1. Lineage (GTDB taxonomy): Archaea > Halobacteriota > Archaeoglobi > Archaeoglobales > Archaeoglobaceae > WAKM01. The sequence continues at coordinate 19,834 of WAKM01000041.1, forward strand.
GACCCGTTGGAGCTCTGACCGAAGAGACCCGCTGGTCGTGGGTTCAAATCCCACCGGCCCCACTCCCTTAACTTTAAATTCTCCAAAATTCTAATGGATTTCAATGAGATTCCTGTGGTTCATAGCACTGCTACTGCTGGCGTATCCGGTTAACGGTGCAATCATTCACGGAACCGTCTACTCTTGGGATAACCTCGAACCCTTGCCTAAAGCGATAGTGACGATAAATACGACTCCGGAACAGAGGGTTATAGCCGAAAACGGAACTTATTCGTTCGTCGTTCCTCCGGGAACCTACGTGATTAGAGCCTACTATTACAGTCACGGAGAGCTTGAGCTTTACGATGAAGAAAACGTAACCGTAAAGGGAAACGGGACTTACGTGTTGGATCTGATATTGTTTCCATACCTTTCCAACATCAGCGAGGAGATTCCCAAAATACAGGTATCTTTGGGTAGAGGGGAGAGGAATTCTCAATTTCCGGTCGTCTTGGTGGCCTTTTTGGTGGTGTTGGCTTCCGTCTTCGGAGTTTGGTATTTCGGCAAGGGTAGGCTTAGGAAAAGGGAGGAGGTCATTGCGGAATCCAAAGATGAAGAAGAGATGCCCGAAGATCTCAGAAGAGCGGTTGAAATAATTAAGAAGGAAGGAGGGCGAATAACTCAAAAGGAACTCAGGAAGAGGTTGGGATATTCGGAAGCCAAAGTTAGTCTGATCATAGCGGATTTGGAGAGGAGGGGTATCGTCGAGAAGGTGAGGAAGGGTAGGGGGAACATAATATTCCTGAAGGAATAGATATAAAACATACAATCCGATTTCACAAACATAGAATTTTTATAATAATTCTCCAATAAAATCATCTAAAAATTTTTAAAGCCAGACCGACAAATCTTCGGGTTGGGATGGTCAGAGTAATAGGGCACAACTACCACCTATCAAGAATAACGAGTATGTATAGAAATAGGATAATAATTATATCTTTATTTTATCCTTCGGCTTTGATTTTGGCGTTGCTCTGTCCTCAGATAGTTCCAGCCGTAGCCTTAGGACTTGCCGTAGCGACTGCAAAGCTGGTAAAACTCAGCTCGAAGTATATCAAATACAAAAAGGGGATCAGAGGTGAAATGGAGGTAGGAAAAGCTCTCAGCAAGCTCGACGATTCATACATACTCATAAACAACGTTCGATTACCGAATAAGAACGGAAACATAGATCACGTAGTTGTTGGACCGACGGGAGTTTTCGCGATAGAGACTAAGAACATAAGGGGAAACTTCATCTGCGAAGGAGACGAATGGTATAAGATAAAAAACGGAAGAGTGAGAAGGATTAAAAGCTTAAGCAGACAGGCTAAACAGAACGCATACGACCTTAGAAAGTTCCTAAGAAAGCACGGTTGCGATCAGTTCGTTCACGGCGTTGTGGTTCTAACGAATAAAGATTGCAGGGTCGATCTGATCAACCCTTCCGTGCCGGTTTTGGGCGTCAAAAATCTAACGAAGTTCATAGAGAACGCGAATACCCATCTCTCGCAGAGGAAGATTCACGAAATAGTGGGGATTATAGTTGCGAGAACGAAAAGTCTAACTCAGCAACATTTATAATCAGACCTTTTCGGCTACCAATTTAATGAAAGTGCTTGTAGCAGATCCAATTTCGGAGGAAGCTATCGATCTGATGAGGAAGGAGGGCTTGGAGGTTGATGTAAAAACCGATATAGGCCATGATGAACTCGTTAAGATCATTCCCGAGTATGATGCTCTTATTGTCAGAAGCAGGACTAAGGTTACGAAGGACGTTATAGAGGCTGGAAAGAAGCTCAAGATAATCGGAAGGGCGGGAGTGGGTGTTGATAACATAGACCTGAAGACCGCTACCGAAAGGGGAATAGTGGTGGTCAACGCTCCCGGTGGAAACACGATTTCCGCGGCTGAACTTACCTTGGGCTTGCTCTTTGCGGTTGCGAGGAAGATCCCGCAAGCCGACAAGAGCGTTAAGGAGGGGAAGTGGGAGAGAAAGAAGTTCATGGGTGTCGAGCTTAGGGGTAAAACCATCGGAATAATCGGACTCGGAAGGATCGGTTACGAGGTGGCGAAGAGGGTTAGGGCTTTGGAGATGAACATCTTAGCTTACGATCCTTACGTTAGCGAAGAGAGAGCGAAGAGCGTCGGAGCTAAGCTCGTAAGCTTGGAGGAGCTTTTGAGGAATTCTGACTTCATAACGATTCACGTTCCGAAAACGAAGGAAACCGAGAATCTAATTTCCGAAAGGGAGTTCGAGATGATGAAGGACGGTGTCTATATAATAAACGCGGCGAGGGGTGGAATAGTAAACGAGAAGGCTTTATATGAAGCTATTATCAAGGGGAAGGTTGCCGGAGCCGCTTTGGATGTTTACGAGAAAGAACCTCCAGATCCGAACAACCCGCTTTTGAAACTTGACAACGTCGTAACAACACCTCACATCGGTGCTTCGACGAAGGAAGCTCAGCTGAGCGTTGGAATGATAATAGCGGAGGAAATCATAAACTTCGCCAAGGGATTGCCGGTTAAGAATGCCGTAAACCTACCGAGAGTCGGTCCAGATGATTACCAGTATCTGCTTCCTTTCATGGAATTAGCCGAGAAGATGGGAAAGATAGCCATATCAAGGCTCAAGGGACAGTTCAAACTCGTTAGGGTCACATACAGAGGTAAGATCTCGGAGAAGAACACGGAATTGGTTACGAGAGCTCTGCTGAAGGGAATTCTTAGCTACATACTCGGAGAGAGCGTTAATTTGGTTTCGGCTTTGCCTATTGCAAGGGATAGGGGAATAGTGATTGAGGAAGCGAAGACTGAGGATGTGGAGCATTACGAAAGCCTGATTGAGGTTGTTGTCGGCGACGGCAAGGAGATATATTTGGCCGGAACGTGCTTCGGAGATGAGCCGAGAATTCTCATGATCGACAAATACAAGGTTGATTTCGTGCCGAGGGGACATTACGTAATTTCACTGCACGAAGACAAGCCAGGAGTAATTGGGAGGGTAGGAACACTGTTCGGACAGCACAACATAAACATAGCGGGAATGATAGTCGGAAGACATGGAGGAAGGGGAGGAATTCAGCTGATGCTTCTGCTCGTGGACGATCCTCCGAGCGATGAGGTTCTTAAGAAGATGGTCGAATTGGACGGAATAATCGACGCAACCTACGTTTACCTCTAACTTTTTTGGCAAAGATTTACAAGCAGAGCGGAATAATTTGTTCTATGAATCTGATCGTTATTGGACCGGCTGGAAGCGGTAAGAGCACGTTCGTAAAGTCCTTCTTAAGTTTTCTCAAAGACGATTACGATGTCAAAGCGGTAAATTTGGATCCCGCTTCGGATCCGATTTATGAAGCCCATGCAGATGTTAGGAAATTCGTAAGGACGGAAGATATAATGAAGAAGTTCAATTTGGGAATAAACGGAGCCCTTATAAAATCGATGGATTTAGCCTTGAATTACGTTGATAAGCTGATATGGAGGGGGGATTACGTTCTATACGACACACCTGGTCAGATGGAGCTCTTTCTGTATCTTAAATCCGGAACGGAAATCGCGAAGAGGATCGCCGAATCAGACTGGACGGTAGGCTTATTCATAGTCGATTCCGAAGTCGCATCGACTCCCGAGAACTTCATATCGATCTTAGCCCAGAACGCGGTGATATCCCTTAGAACCGGAATTCCGACGATCACCGTTTTCAACAAATCCGATGTAGTTGAAGTTCCGTTTACGCCATCAAGCGTAAGGGATGTGTTGAGAAAGGAGGAGGGGGTTTTAGCAGAGTTGCTTGAGAAGCTCGTGGATTTCTTGGAGTTCACAACTGTAAGGTATAGGATGATCAAAATCTCAGCAGTGAAGGGTGATGGGTTCGACGACGTTCTTTCGATGATTAACGAAGTCTTCTGTTCTTGTGGAGATTTGAGTTAAGTTCATTGATAACTGCAAATTTTTTAAAATTGGATGGGAAAATTTAAAAAATCTTGTAACTTTTTAAAATTTAATGGCTGAGAAACTGGATTCGCTCGACATCAAGATTCTTATCGAACTGCAGGAAGATGCAAGGAAGAGCCTTAGGGAGATAGCAGAAAAGCTTGGAGTGGCTGAGGGAACTGTCTACAATCGAATAAACAAGCTGAGAAAGATGGGAGTCCTTGAGAGGTTCATCCCGATAATAGACTACTCGAAGTTAGGATTCGATCTAACTGCCATAATCGGAATAACGGCGGAAGGAGGGCATCTGATCGAAGTTGAGGAGCTTCTCGCTAAAGAACCGAACGTGACTGCGGTATACGACGTAACTGGGGAGTTCGATGTCATAACCGTTGCGAGGTTCAGGAGCAGGAGCGAGCTTAATTCGTTCATAAAGAGAATAGCGAGCTTGGAGCACGTGAAGAGAACATACACGATGTTAGTGCTAAACGTCGTTAAGGAGACGCACAGCATAGATCTGTCAAAGTTTGAGGAAGAGGTTATAAAGCGATGAAAATTCATCTCAAAATCGGTCCCACATCCGGAAATCCCTGCCTCTGCCCGGTTCCCGCTAATTTCTGCAATCTTTTAGGATTTAAAAGCAGATCTACCGCATTTCTAACGTGCTCTCTAACCCTATTTTCTGTTATCATCAGAAGCTCCTTCTCGTCCTTAGCCTCATCCTCGTGAACGAAAACTTCGATTATGTGCTTGTTCGTCATCAGCTGCGCGAGTATAAGTCCCATCGAAGCTTCGTGGGCGCACTGCTTGTCTATAGGCTTCGGCCCCGGCATTCCCAAGGCTATTACTATCTCGCAACCCTTCTCCTCTATCAGCTTTTTCGCCGCAACGGGCAGATCCTTTATACCCGGAACGGTGTATCTTACGTATGGTAGGGAGCAAATCTTTCTCAATTCGTCTATCGCGATCTTGCCCATGTCGATCCTCGCGAATGTCGTGTCCGCAATTCCGACCCTCATTTCGATCACCAAATGTTTTGCGATCAAATTTCATCGAGGATATCCATAGCAACATCGAGCGCGGATTCGCCGATAACCCCTTTCCTCCTAAGAATGTCCTCCAAGCCCGCAAGCGTTGCCAAAACATCCCTCTTCGTTATGTTCCCCATCGTTCCGATTCTGAATATCTTACCCTTCAAATGCTCCTGTCCTCCAGATATCAATATATTGTATTCCGATTTGAGGGTTCCTCTCAGTTCTTTATCTGTAATTCCGTTCGGCATCTTTATTGCCGTGACGGTATTTGAGTATCTGCTGTATTCGTTGAGCTTCGGGAAAAGCTCTAATCCCAAACTTGTAGCCCATTCCCTAACAGCCTTAGCAAAGGTTCTGTGCCTTCTTATCCTGTTCTCGAGCCCCTCCTCCTCTATAATTTTCAAAGCCTCGTGCAAGGCGAAGAACAAGGGAACGGCTGGCGTATAAGGCGTCTGCAGATCTTTCGATTTCTTCTTGTATGCCATCAGATCCAAATAGAACGGGCACCTCTCGTTGTAAAACTCCCAAGCCCTTTCGTTCACTGCAACCGCTGAAAGCCCGGGAGGAGCACCTAAACATTTTTGGGAGCCGACTACAGCAACGTCTATTCCCCATTCGTCCATCCTAACTTCATCTCCTCCGACGCTCGTGATTCCGTCCATTATAACTAATGCATCGTATTTTTTGGCAATCTTCGCTATTTCCTTTACAGGGTTCAAAATGCCGGTCGAAGTTTCGTTGTGAACGAACGCTACCGCTTCGCTTCCGTCTGCAAGAGACTTCTCGACTGCATCCAGATCTATCGATGATCCCCATTCGAATCTTAGGGCATCAACTTCAGTATAGCGTTTGGCTATTCTGATGAACCTGTCCCCGAACTTCCCGTTGTCTATGCATGTGATTCGCTTAACCTTCGAGAAGGAAGCTATAGCAGCTTCCATTCCAGCCGTTCCAGAGCCGGAAATTATGAAAACGCCGTGCTTCGTTCCGAAGCACTCCTTAAGCATTTTTATGCAGTAATCCATTATCTCGGAGAACTCCTTCGTTCGATGTCCGATCATCTGCCTTGCCATCGCACGAATTATTCGCTCATGCAGTTGAACTGGCCCAGGGATCATGAGCAGATCCATAGGCTGAAGATAGTTGGACGTTTTATAATGATTTTTCTAAGGATAATAGGGGCGGGGGCGAAAGCTTTAAGGGGTGTGCGGGTCGCCCGTATCAGCTCCTCATCTGGCATCAGAGCCTAACCCCCAGCGACCCGTTGTATTTAATGTATGAAGATGATATAAACGTTTTGATAAGAATATATACTCAGCGAACTTCCCGAACTTCTTCGGCTCTCGTCTCTTTCTCATTTTCTCGGCTATCCTGCACCATTTCTCAATCTGCTTCTTGTTCTCTATATAGATATTTTTCCATTCGCTCTTCTTCGCAAATCTCAAAGCCCTCCTGTATCTTTCGTTCATCTCCTTAGTTCTCACAATCGTCTTTATCACGAGCTTAACGTAACGGAATGTGTAGTTGGATGTGGATTTCTTCGAATCTTTCCTTCCCTTCAGAATTAATTCGTCCCTAATCACGCTCCCAACTGAGTTGGTTACAACCTTAACGTGACCTCTTCGAGAACATCTCGAAAAGCCTTTCGAAAGCGTGTTTCGTTAAAACTACCCTTAACATCAGCCCGCTTCGAGCAGTTCGATACCATCTTCGGTAAGCCTGAGCTTTCCCTCCTTCTCGACTACGAATCCGTTGGCTATCAGCCAATCAAGATTGAACTTGAGCTGAAAGTCGGACAATCCAAGTTCTTCCTTTATCTCCTCCCTCGTCTTTCCGTGAATTCCTATGCATGCGATTATCTTCCTCCTGATCGGATTCATGGAAGCTTTGAAAAGCCTCTCGTGATGCTCCCTATCCCTAACCTTTTCGGGCATAATAGATGATCCGCAGAACAGCATTAATGTTTTGCTATCTTACTTATCTGCTCCCCGATAATTCTATCCAACTCCCTTAAAAATTCTTCTTCAGTCCCTCTCGGAATCGTAGCTCCGGCTGCTATGCTGTGACCCCCTCCCTGTCCTCCAACCTTCTCCGCGGCTACCTTTATCGCCTTGGCCAGATGGACTCCCCTTTCGACGAGCCTCTGCGTCGCTCTCGCGGAAACCTTAACCCCATCTTCGCTGTAGGCGAAAGCCACTATGGGCTTGTTGAGATTTGCCTTCGAAAAGCACATTCCGGCAACTATTCCGACTATCGTATCGAGTATCTCGTTTCCGGCATGGAAGAACTGTATGTTCTCCAATTCTACTATCCCTATCTCATCTACAAGCCTCAGTCCGTTCGAAAGATTCCTTCTGTGATTTCTGAGCAGATTTCTCGCCTTTTTAAACGCTTCATCTCTATCCCTCAAGCAAACCTTCAATCCGATATCGCAGTAGCCGTATCTTGCGGTTGCGTTTAATAGAGTCGAGTATTCCGTTGCATCCCTGAGCTCTGTTCCCTCTTCTTCATGAAGAAGTATGTAAGTTTCGCCTACGAGCCTCTTTATTAACTTTATAGGCAATCCGGCTTCGATGCATATCTTGACGAGCTCGGAAATTACGATCCTCTTCTCTTCAGGCGTTAGATCTATCCATCTCCGCCAAAGATCACCTTCTTTCAGCGGTATGCCCAGACTCTCGAAGAATTCTATTGCCCCCTTCTCGTTTCCGCTTATCCCGGGCAAATATGGATCGAATGTGTATTCGAGCATCTTATAAATCGGACGAGTCTGCTTTCCGAAGAATCTCAAATCCCTAACTACTTTTATGAATTTTCCCTCCACTGCTTCCTCCAAAATTTTCCGATTTAAGCCGAGAAGTCTGCCTTCCTTGGAATCCTGAAGGTCTCCGACTGCTCCGACTATTGCAATGGAAACGAGATCGTAGTTGAATCCCAAGTATTTCGCAACCAAATAAGTAGTAGTAGCTCCGCTAAGCTCGTAGGTTCCGTCGTAACCGAAATCGTGGGGATTGAGCTGAAATCTATAGTAGCAATTTGCCGGGCTGTGGTGATCGGTAATAACACAATCTACGTCGTGCTTCAGAATTAAATCGAGCGAACCGCTACCCAAATCCGTAAACCAGACAAATCTATTCGCGTTTGAAAGTTCCTCAATAAATCTCTCGTCGAGGCTCTTCACGAAAACTATATCGCAGTCGATACCAGCCCTGTTTAAGGATTCGAAGGCTATGGCTCCGGATGTAATTCCGTCCGCATCGATGTGCGTTACGATTAACACGTCATCCTGCCTTCTTATAACTTCCGCGATCTCCCTCGCCCTTTTGATGATTTCGAGCATTGAGGTAATCTAAAAGCAACATACTAAAAAGCATATTGGAAAGAAATTTAAACGGAGATCGAGTTGTAACAACTATGGAAGAGATAGAATTTGAATGTCCGGTTTGCGATGACGGAAAGAAGCACAAAGGAATAGTTCTGAGGAGGGTTAAAAGCGATAAGAAGAACAGGGAGATTATAGAGGTTAAGTGTCAGGATTGCGGAAGGGTTGGTAGGATTATAAGACTCGGAGATATAGATACAGAGATATACGATTTTCCTTCACCGGAGGAGCTTAGCTAATTTTGTGTCTCGGCAAACCCTCTCTTGCCCCGACCTTTTGTATGCAGAGCGAAGCTACGTAATTTCCCAACTTTCCGCATTCCTCCAAATCTCTACCCTTAAGATAGCCGTATAAAAATCCGGCGTTGAAGGCATCTCCCGCTCCGGTTGTATCGACAACCTTAACCTTTAAAGCCGGTATCTCAATCTCCGTCTTGCCATCTGTTATGTAGCAACCCCTCTCGCCAAGCTTAATAACCACAACCTCAACGCCCATGTTCAGAATTTCGTTCGCCCCCTCCTTATAGCTCAACCCAGTCAGTATCTCCATCTCAATAGCGTTCGGCATGAATATCGTAGTTTCCTCGATTATATCCTTCAAATCGTCCAAACCCCTCTCGGCGTAAACAGCTCCGGGATCGAAGCTTACGATTCCGTCGAACACTTTAACGAGTTTCTTCTGCGATTTAAAAGATTCTTCTCCGAGTTTGCATATAAAGGAGGTTAGGTGTAGCAATCTAAATTTGGAAACGTAATCTGAATCTATCTCGTCGAATCTTATGGTATCGTTAACGCCCGGATCGACCAGTATCGCTCTGTTTCCGTATTCGTCCACGAAGATCAGTGCGTTTCCGCTTCTGCCGTCAGCTTTGATAACCTGATAGGTGTCCACACCCTCACTTCTCAAATCGTTCAGCAGAAAATCTCCGTCGGCATCGTTTCCCACCTTTCCTATGTATCCGGTCTTCATTCCGAGCCTCGATAAGCCGACGATCGTATTTGAAGCTGAACCTCCGGCAAAGATCTGAATATCTTTAACGTAAGCCTCCTCTTCTGCATTTGGAATTTTATTTACCAGATATATTTTATCGACGTTCAAAGCTCCAAAGCCGATTGCGTCCATACCCCTTTTAGCAATAACGATTTATATTTTGTTTACCGAGCTTCGATTATGGGTGTGATTATTATCAACTTTAAAGCCTACGCCGAAGGCTTCGGAAAGAGGGGTTACGAAATCGCAAAAGCGGCTGAAGAGGTTGCAGGTAAGGTTGACGATTACATAGCAATTGCACCGACCTTTTTGGATTTGGCGGAATTCGCAAAGCTTAACGTCGACGTATACGCACAGCACGTGGATGCGGTGGATTTCGGAAGTCACACTGGAAGAATTACTGCTGAGATGATAAAGGAGGTAGGAGCTAAGGGAAGTTTGATAAATCACAGCGAAAGGAGGCTTAGGCTTGCGGACATCGAATTCCTCGTGAGCAAATTTAAAAAGCTTGGATTGGTTTCCGTTGTTTGCACGAACAACGTCGCAACCACTAAAGCGGCAGCAGCTTTAGATCCGGATTATGTAGCCGTTGAACCACCGGAATTGATCGGAACTGGCATTCCCGTCAGCAAAGCCGAGCCGGAGGTTGTCGAAGGAGCAGTTAAAGCCGCTAAGGATGTGAATCCCAACGTTAAAGTGCTTTGCGGAGCCGGAATAACAAATCACGAAGATTACGTTGCGGCGTTGGATTTAGGTGCAGAAGGCGTTCTGCTCGCAAGCGGTATAGTCAAAGCCAAAGAGCCGAAGAAGGCTTTGGAGGAGCTCGTAGGTTTGAGATAGAAAATGTTAACCCGAACTGTCGTATCGCGACCATTTTAAATTACATTTTTAAGATGGAGTGTGCGTTACTCGGATCGACATTTTACTGTGCTACCCCGTGAACAACCGAGTCGCAGTACTTCAC
>WAKM01000042.1 GCA_015523335.1 Archaeoglobaceae archaeon
CCCTAAAAACAAAGTGTAATTCAGATCTACCCTAACCTGCTAAAATCTTTCGCTTTATTATATAACTTAATAAATTGCTATTATAAAAATATAACATCTTGATAACCTCACCCTTTCGATTTTATTGTTTAGACCTTTTCTCAGCGAAGATTGGACGTGAACAATAGAGCAGCCGGAAAACTCTTGTTTAACAGTTTTAGCGTAAGATTGCAGATCATCCGTGACAAGTTCATCAGGAATTTCACAAGACACTAACTTGCCTTTTTTTAAGAGTTCCACAGCTTCTTTTCTCCTCTGTATTTCAGACTGAACTAAGAATGTGGAATTGTTGATATTCCTCACATCACCCTTGATAATTATGTTAATGGCCTTATATTTTCTCTTGTTGGACATAATATCACCTCACGAGTTACTAGAATCTTTATCGAGAATTTGCTTCACATAATTCGCGACCTTGTCGATGACATTATCCAAGTTTTTGAGTATTTGGGGTAGATACTTCAATGGATCGTAATCCTTGAATTGACTTTTATACTCACATTCTGCTGTACAGAATTTACACCAATCACTGGGAATATTTTCACCTTTTTCTTTTAAACTGTTTTTAAGCTCTAAAAACTTTCCAGCAAATTCCAGTATCCTTCTTGCTAAATCTGGATCTACCTTGTAAACGCATCCTGAATAGAGTTCAGCAACCAGAATAGTAGAATTTGCTATGTAGGCATATACAGCAGACTGTATGAGCTTTGTCGAATTCAACTTGACTTCTATTAGTATAACCTTGCCCTCCTTTTCCTTAATGAGCAGTTTATTTCTTATCCTTCCGTTGACTCTACCAAACTCAAGATCTACTTCTCCTTCTACAAAAACCTCGTTCAATTTGTTTTTAGGCATATTAGAATGTAGTTCCTAAACATGTCTTGCATTTGACTGTAAACCGATGGAACAACTCTGGAATCTTCTATGTAATAGGGGCAAGCCGCGTATATTTCGCTATCCATTTTACTTGGGCTGAACTTACTTATTATGTCCTTATCTTCTCGTGGACTATCTTTTTCAATTTCAAATACTTTCACCAAATCACCATCCACTCCTATCACCTCTTACTAAGTATTTTACTAAGTATTGATTAGTAAGATTTAAATACATTTACTAATCAATACTTAGTACATGGTAAAAGAAGGAATTGGCAGGGTTATCAAGATAGGTAGAGGTAATACTAGATACATCACAATCCCCGCTGACGTTGCAAAAGATGATAGATTCCCGTTTAAAGACGGTGAACACGTCAAAGTCATAATTGAAAAAGATAAGCTGATAATCAAAAAGATAGAATAGTTTAATTTTTTAGATTAATAAAATTAAATTTTAATAAAAAATCTTAACAGAGATCCCCTTCAGTTGACGTGGAAAATATTACAAGATAGACTTACGAACAGCTTTAAGTACAGCACTATAGTTCTCTCTTAGGGAATCCATTCTATCTCCTTTAAGTAACACATTTTTAAGGGATTCGAGGGGAGCACCGAGGTTAATTTTTCTAGTTCTACCGTATCTACCTCTGGATACGACTGTTGAACTTATGATTCCCATCATATCAAACTGGTTGAGAGTTTCAGAGACCCATTGACGAGTGGCGGGATATACTCAGAAAATCACACAATACGAGATAAGCTGAGTAGACATCACCAAGTAGTTATACTTTTCAACCCAATTTCTTTGCATATGATAATGGAAAGGAGAACAGTCTGTTGATACCTTAGTTCCCACCAAAAACAATATAAATTGATATTAATTCAGTTGAATTTATGAATCTAATAGATAAATATCTTGAGGAGATTAACACGATAAGGGAACTCATAAAACCCATTGTGGATGAATACTACCCATCCAAGGCGAACAGGGAAGTAATATCTCTATATGACCTGATAACGGTTGGAGTTCTGGCTCACCTGCATTTCAATGGGGTTATAAAGCACACCTACATTCATTTCATTGAAGATCTAAAACTATTTCCGAAGATTAGGTACAACAAGCTGATTGAGAGGCTTAACAGATACGAAGAACTCTTGTACAGGGTTTTAAACTTTGTCTTCGAAAAACTGTCTAAAGGGGAGATAAAGATCGTTGATGCAAAACCGATAGAAACGAAGGAACTTGTAAAGTTTAACAGGCACAAGAAGAGAGGAGAGTCGAGTATAATTAGGGAAGAAGAATCAGTAGGCTATAACCCATCCAAAAAAGCTGCGGTTACAAGATAACCTGCGTTACGGATGGAAGATTCCTGAACTTATTTTACGTGAATACTGCAAGAAAGCACGATCTGACTGTTTTAAAAGAGAAAAAAGAAGATTTTGCTGAAAGACTGAAAGGTGAAATCGTTGTTGCTGACAAAAGATATGCCAGCAAGGAGTTCGCTGAAGAAATGGGGGTGAAAAAGGTTAAATTTGTTGCCGTTAAAAGGGAGAACATGGTAAAGAGCGAAGAAGAGGAAATAAAGAACAGATTCCTTTCCAGATTGAGGAAGAAAATCGAAACACTGTTTTCAGTAGCGGATAACTTCGGATTGAAGTTTATAAGGGCTGTGAGCAGAAGAGGTCCGGCTGTTAAGATAATTCTCAGCTTGCTGGCTTTCAATGTTTACCAGTTGATGAGGTGATGGAAACTATGGTTCTGTTGATGTAACGTAAGTGAAGCTACAGCTTTCTCGATGTTGTCCATCTCTATCTTCTCGAATGCTCTATCGATGTGTTTTCTTGTTACCTTCTCGACGCCTTCACTTTCAGTAAGTGCCACAGCTTCTCTTAGGAGACCTACTGCAAGCCTAGCATCACCATCTCTCTGAGCAGCAAGAGCAGGACAGTAGGGAATTACATCATCATCGAGCACTCCATCCTTTATACCTTCTTTTGCCCTTTCGTGTAGGATTCTCATGAGTTCATCAGCGTTATAAGGCGGAAATAAAATTCAATTACGCCCTAAACTACTTCTAACCCTCGAATCTAAGTACTCCATACATATATCTAAGGTTGTTTGAGATTCCTATAATCGACAGCTTAGCCCCACCTTCAATCTTTAGTCTTGTTAGATTATAAAGAAGGTCATCTGGATTCCTAACCTTATCTATTTCGTCAAGAACGAGAATGACATTCCCTTTAAGGTTTAGTAAGGTTTTCTTCAGTTCTTCATAATGTTTGTTCATTCCCCATCCTGTAAGCTTAACTCTCTCTTTTCTCAGCTCACTAATTATCCGTTGCAAAAGAGGACTTTGGGAAGGAACTTCCGGACAAGAGATGTAGACTGTATGGATAAGATCGCCGGGTCCGCTACTTCTAACACCTTTATCTCGAAAAATGCCGATAGGTTACCGATTTTTCGCTTGGCTGGCTCTGTCGGATTATATCTACCCGTATTCGGCTTAGCCGTAATCAATTGAGCGGGTTATTTCTCATTCTTTTTGATCGCCTTTTTTATTTCCAGATCCCAACTTCTTCTTACGTATTCCCTACCCAACGATTTTCTGTAATTCGCTCTAAGCTGAGCGTTTGCGAGCTCTTCAAGTAACTTTTCAAGCTGTTCATCTTCATCGACATCCTCATCTCTGTTGGGCATAGATCACAATAAATCATGTATATTTATCTACTTTGCGGTTGTGTTCTGATAAGTCACTCGCTAAAAGTTTGTAATACTTTGCACGTCGAAGTATCTCGTCTTTCATCCGTTTTTCCGCAAAGTGGATGTCAACCGAGTGGTGGGGGGTGAGCTTTGCCCTCTCCTTGATCTTCATCTTAACCTGCTTCTCCACACCTTTCGCCGGAGGGTTTTCCGTAAGAACGAGCAGATCGACATCATGAGCCTTGCTAATCTCTCCTCGGGCAATGCTACCGACTAAATACACCTCAGCATCTTTAAAAGAGTCCAAGATGCATTCGACAACGTCGTCGATCCACTTATGCCAGTTTTTCAGATTTTCTTCCCTCTTTCTCAGTCTCGAATCTAAATACTCTTCAATCCTTCTACCCGTGATGGACCTATAGGACGCTTCAATTAAGAACGACGCAACAATCAACCAGAGAAAGACCATCAGATTTCTCACATCGGTTTCTGCCATCCTGTATGTTAGTATAGCGAGAGCCACAAAGGTTAGGACAGCACCTACAACCGGAATGACCGGATTAATCTTGAGATTATCACGAAGCTTCAGCGCTGCGATGTTCACGAAGAGAAATATCAGAAGAAATCCTCCGCTACCCGCAGTCGATATGGATACGAGGCTCGCGGTGTTAGCGAATATTAGGGAAAGGATGCTAATGACGAGCAACCCTTCGTAAGCCTGCTTCCATAGCGGCTTCTCCACAGCTTCTGGAAGTTGTCCGTATTTCGCCACCATGTAGCTTGCCCTCGCAGTTCCGTAAAGCGTTGCGTTTATCGCTGAACTCGTTGACGCAAGAGCGGCGAACGTTATGAGCCAGAAACCGGCTTCGCCCAACGAAGGCTTCGCCGCAACGGCTAAAGCGTAATCTCTCGCCTTGATTATCACATCGTAAGATAGATTTCCGACCGTAACGAATGCGACCATAACGTAAACGGCTATAACGAGCAAAACGGAGGCGTAGAACGCTTTAGGCAGAATCGAGGGATCTTCGATGTCGCTTCCAGTATTCGCTATAAGCTCGAAACCCTCGTAGGCAAGAAATATTATCATCCCGCCTGCAACGATGCTTATAGGATCAGCCCAGTTCGACGGTGAAAGTCTGCTTAAATCAACGAAAGCCATGCCTGCTCCTGCAACGATCAGCAGAATAGCCAACTTAAATGCCACGAGCAGATCTTCCGTTTTACCGCTTATGACTGCACCTAATGCGTTTATCAAGGTGAACACAACGATAACGAATGTTATCATTAGGTGTTTTGCCAGTGCATGATTAATAGGGAAAAGATTCGCTCCGTAACTACCGAATGCGTAGGCGTATAGGGATATCATGACGATGTAGCTCGCCAAAAGCAATACGTTTAGCGTGCCGGAAAGCAGTCCAGTTCCGTATGCCTTAACTATGAACTCTATCGTTCCTCCCTCGCTCGGATACCTCACTGATAATCTGGCGTATGAGTAAGCTGTCGCCAGTGCTATAAGTCCAGCTAAAAGGAAGGCTATCGGCGCGGCACTTTTGGATAGCTGAATGCTTAAACCCAAAACTGCAAAGATACCGCCGCCGATCATTCCTCCGACGCCTATGCTGAAGGCTTCCCAGAAACCGATCTTTTTTCTCATACTATTAGTCGATACTTTCAAAAGTTTATTTGAATTTACTGACTGAAGGTCTTTAATAGTGAGGATATACCGATAAGAGTTAGGGCGAATGCGATTATCTGAATTGGTAGTGCGATTAGATACCTCACCGTATATATATCGAGAAGCGAAAGAGCAGTTAGAGTTGGTATAAGTAGCGAACCGAGGAGACCAATTATACTCGCGGATCCTATCAGAGCGAAACTCTTTGTTTTCGTTTTAAAGTAAGCGAGAAACCAAGTTGCAATCAATACAATCGAACACACCAGCGAGCATATTAGACCGACGATCTTCAGTAAGTGTAGTGTTTGGGTATCGTGGATGTGCATAAGATAGCACTTGCACCTTTATTTTTAAATTTTTTATGGACGCTGATAAAAAATACTTATCGCGAAATCTGTTCGAGGTAAAATAAATTTAAAGTTCGGCTTCGAAGTCTTCGACGCTGTACGGGAAGTCCGTAACTCCTCTGTTCTTCAGAACTTCTTTCGCTAGCAACCAGTAAACCAAAGCCAAAGCCTTCCTACCCTTGTTGTTCGTCGGAATTACAAGATCTATGTTCGATGCGGAGTTGTTCGAATCGCAGAGAGCCACGACGGGAATACCGACATCCGTAGCCTCTTCAACAGCCTGCCTGTCTATGGCCGGATCGGTCACAAGCACGACATCGGGTTCTCTGTATTCCTTCAGCATCGGATTCGTCAGCGTTCCGGGAACGAACCTGCCGATTACGTAGTCTGCCCCTACGGCTTTTGCGAACATCGTAACCGGTTTCTGCCCATACTGCCTTGCCGCAACGGCTAAGATCTTGCTCGGCTCGAATCTCGCCAAGAACTTACCGGCTATCCTTATTCTCTCATCCAATTGCCTTATATCGAGCACGTAGAGACCGTCGGGTCTTACCTTGTAAATGAACTTCTTCATGTCTCCCGTTTTGATCTGAGTTCCTATGTGAACTCCCGCGGCTAAATACTCATCCGGCGGAATTAGATACTCGTATTCCTCCTTTACCTTCGCCTCCATCACATCACCCGCACCATTTTTGGTGAATCCATCTCATCTTCAATCCTAATCAACTCGTTGAGCTTGGCGATCCTTTCGCCACCAACTACACCAGTCTTTATTAATGTTGCGTTGAAAGCGACACTCAAATGTGCTATGGTTTCGTCTTCAGTTTCGCCACTTCTATGAGACACAACGACTTTATAACCGTTGTCCTTGGAAAGCTTAACCGCCTTGAACGTATCTGTCAAAGTTCCGATCTGATTCGGTTTTATTAGCACCGTGTTAGCCGCTCCGATCTCTATACCCTTTTGAATCCTCTTTATGTTCGTTACGAAGATATCATCTCCACATATCATGCACTTGTTACCGATCTGCTTAGTCAGTTCGGCAAAACCTTCGAAGTCGTTCTCGTGGAAAGGATCTTCTACGTATATTATTCCATACTTATCTACAAGCTCCGCAACGTAAGATATCTGCTCCTCCGTCGTCAACTTCTTATCCTTGTAAACGTAACGTTCTCCGTTCCAAAGTTCGGTTGCGGCAAAATCGATCCCAATCCTTACATCTACACCGGTTTCATCCTTAACCCTCGTTACAGCTTCGCTAAGAATTTCGAAAGCCTGCTCATCGGTTATCTGAGCCGCCCAAGCTCCTTCATCTCCCTTAGCTGCGAAAATTCCTTTTTCTCTGAATATCTTTTTCAGAGTTTTGTGAACCAGAGCGTTCGTTCTTTGAGCTTCGAAGAAACTTTTTGCCCCAACCGGAATAACCAAGAACTCCTGAATGCTCGTTGAGCCCGGTGCATGAACGCCACCGCCGATTACGTTTCCCAGCGGATACGGAATCTCCTTCGCAAATATCCCGCCGACGTATTCGTAGAGCGGAATTCCCAGAAGGTTTGAAGCTGCTTTTGCACAAGCCAAGCTTGCGGTAATTGCGAAGTTCCCGCCGATGTTTGAGAAGTTTTCGGTTCCGTCGATCTCTCTAAGTTTTTCGTCTACGCTTACCTGATCGAAGACGGACATCCCAACCAATGCCTTCGAAACTTTCTCCTCTATCTCCTCGTATCTGTAAGGATCGACAACAACAGCTTCTTCACTTCCGGTAGAAGCTCCGCTTGGAGCTATTGCCTTACCGACAGTATCTCCAGCAAAAACTTTGCATTCGACGGTTTCATTCCCCCTGCTATCAAAAACGATCCTGTATCTGACATCTTCTATTATCAAAATACCACCCCCTCCTAAATTCGGCAGGAGAATAGATAAGTTTTTTGTCTTTCCGGTGGATTTCTGTTGTGAATGAAAGGGTTAGGGGTTGGGTGGAGGAATTCGTCGGGGGGATCTGTGGAGGAGACCTTTAGTCGGATTTTGCGATGCCGAGGATATTGAAGCATTGCGCAGAATAGTTTCTCCGAACCACCTGATGCCGGATGAAGTTCTGAATTCTGCAAAGTCTGTGATCGTCTACTTCGTCCCCTTCTCCCGAAAGGTGGTTGAAAGCAACGTTGGAGGATATTTTTCTTCGAAACTTTGGGCTTACGCTTACGTCAAGACGAACGAGCTTATAGTTAAGTTAAACGAATACCTTGCAAGGAAGCTTGAGAATTTCGGCTTCAAATCCGCTGTTTTGCCTCCAACTCACAACTTCGACGAAGTTAGACTGATCAGCGATTGGTCTCACAAGCACGTAGCGTATTTATCCGGATTGGGAACCTTCGGCGTTCACTCACTGATAATAACTGAAAAGGGTTGTTGCGGAAGGCTTGGGAGTATAATAACTCAAGCGGAATTCGAATACGGTGAGCCGTTGGATGAGGAACTCTGCCTGCACAAACGCGGTGTGGAGTGTTTGAAATGCGTGGAGAACTGCAAGTTTGGAGCTTTAACTCGGGACGGACTCGATAAGAGGAGATGCTACGAAATTTTGCTGAAAAATGACAGATACCATTCGGATTTACCGCTTACCGACGTTTGCGGAAAATGCTGTTGCGGTGTGCCGTGCGATTTGCGAGCACCATAAGCTGTAAGAATATGCCCGGTAGCTAACGCGGTCTCTCATCGGAAGCATACGCTCACTCGAGACCGCTGACCCTACCGGGGGTTGTGCCATGTCGGGGTTGCCCCGGATTCATCGACGGCATATACCTAACTCCTCCGGGGACCAATCGACATGGCTCTGTAGCCCCAAGATCGCAGGAGGCTTCATCGAGTGCGGAGCACACTCCACCCCCTCCCCGACTTGGGGCTATTGATGTCGATTGCGGTAGTTTATATAAACTTTGTAGAACTTCAAACTTTCGGATGACCCTCCAAATCCTCTATGTGTTTTGCCCCCTCTTTGGTGTGGCACTCCCAACAAACCATTTTGCCTCTCGTGTTCTGAAGTGCGCTTTCCTTGCAGTGGCAACCTCTACATGTCATCGTTCTCTTATCGAGGGAGTATTTCGGAACAAAACTTCCGTCGTATACGGAATTGATCAGCTCCGTTAGTTTTTTGGCAACGTCTGCGGTTAATCTGCCGCACCTCTCAGCTCTTTCGGCGGAGAACGCCTTGTATCCGCTCGCCTTGCACCAATTACTTACGGATACGTGACATAATGGTGAGTTGGCAACGGACTTGGGGAATGGATTGAGGTCGGCCTTTACCGGTTTCTTGGGTATGTAGTTAGGTAATTCGGAATACTCATACCATGCGTAGAGTTCGTTTATAACTTTGTCAGCTTCCTTTTCGGGAAGCACGAGGTATGTTGCCATGGCGGCGCCGTTTAAAGCTCCGCAAAGGGTTGCCCAGCCAACCACACCACCCTTTCCGTAGATCGCCAACTCGGTCGGAAAAACGGTATACGGGTAACCTACCTTTTCAGCCAAGGATTTAACGACCGCGTTGAAGACTCCATACATGCAGTGGTGTTTCATGTAGCTTTCGTATGCCAGATCCGCAACCTTATCTGGATCGAGTTTCTTATACGGCCAAGGAAGACTTGAGAACATTTCCCCTTTTGGCGTCGGAGTTACCATCGCTGTTTGATTTCTTCCCGAGCAACCGAGCCCCACAGCGGCTACGGCTAAGGCTCCAACCATTTCGAGAAAACCTCTTCTGGTTATTACCGCCATGATACATTAATATAGATACAAATATATATCCTTTACTATTTGATCCGGTTATAGTGGTTATGATGGAATATTCGACCGATTTTTGATTCGTAACACCATATTTACCGCATCACCACCTGTCTCTTATACACATCTC
>WAKM01000043.1 GCA_015523335.1 Archaeoglobaceae archaeon
CATCCATAATCGCGAACGAAACGTATGCAAAGCTCAGATTTTTCGACGAAAAGCCTTATCCGTATTTCTTTAGAAGATCCTTTAGAATAATCGGTTTAGAGGATAACATGGAAGGTTTCGAGTTCTCCTTGAACGGAGAAGTGGTTTTATCTTCCGAGCTCGAGGAGGATTTCAAAAACACGGTCGGAAAGGATGTGATAATAAATACGGTTGAGAGCTTCAGAATAGATTACGATTATCGAAAGGTTATAAATAAGATATTCGATTATGCTGGGATATGCTTAGAAGACCGACGAAGAAGGAACTGAAGGTGATAAATTCAGCCCTAAGGGCTTTCGGATCGGCTGATTTCCTCAAGGATAACGAAATATTGATTCGTGATGACGGATCGGGAGTTAGGGAAGCATATGCCCTCTCGAGGGATTTGGTCAAGTTCTTGGAGCTGTTCAAATTGAATTACGTTCACGCCGGGCTTAAGGTGGGGGAAGTGGGTAGTAGGAGGTTCAGGTTCAGTTTGGAGGGTTCGTTTTATTTAGTCAGGAGGGATAAGAAGAAGGTGTTCGTGAACGAGAGGGGTGAGATGCTGTTTCTATACGGAAGGGACATATTCGCAGAATCCGTCGTGAAGGTTACAGAGGATGTTAGGGAGAACGATGTGGTTTTCGTCTGCAACACCAAAGGAGATATCTTGGGAATAGGGAGGGCGAGGTTCGATGCGAGGAGGATTAGGGAAGTTGCCAAAGACAGGGTTGTGGTTGAAAATCTGGTCGATCGGGGGGAGTATCTGAGGAAGGAGAAAACATACAACGCCTACTGATCAACGCCTGCATATCATGATGAAATTCTCTATTATCCTCAAGCCGACCTTACCGCTCTTCTCCGGATGAAACTGGAATCCGATGACGTTATCCTTCGCAACACCCGACGTGAACTTTATTCCGTATTCGGTTTTCGTGAGAACGTTCTCCTCAGCCGTCTGCATGTAGTATGAGTGGACGAAGTATACGTAGCTACCGCTCTCTACCCCGTCCAATATTTCGTGATCTCTCACGATCTCGATCTGGTTCCATCCCATGTGAGGGATCTTGCCCACCGTTTTCGGAAATCTAACAACCCTGCCAGGTATTAGGTTTAAACCCTTGTGCAAACCTCTTTCCTCGCTTTCGGTTGCGAAGAGTTGCATTCCCAAGCAGATTCCGAGCAGAGGAGCATCGGTGTTCAGAATTGTGTCCATATATGGCTTCAAATTCTCCATAGCCGGCTTGAAGGCTCCCACTCCGGGCAGAACTATCCCGTCCGCGTTTCTGATCGTTTCAACATCCTTAGTTACGACAGCCTTACCTCCGACGAACTCTATCGCCTTTTGTATGCTCCTAATATTGCCCACACCGTAGTCGATTATCGCTATCATAACAGGAGAATTGAAAGAATATACTCAAATCTTACGGTATTGAATTCGACATTAAAGGGCGGGCGGTGTCTTCAACCAATCCGATATGTATTGCCCGATACCGATCTATAGATTCTATAGATTATGTAGGTAAAGCATATATTCCATTTTACCCGATTTGACCACATGAAAAAAATCTCAATCGTTTTGCTACTCGCGCTATGTTTGGCGTTAGCCGGTTGCGCACAGCAAAAAACCGGATCTACCTCGCAGAAAGTCATTCTAATCGGAAGTGGTGCCACTTTTCCACAACCACAGCTTGAGAAGTGGATCGACGCATACATGAAGCTGAATCCGAACGTCGTGATTGAATACACCGGAAAGGGTAGCGGAGGAGGGCAAGCGGATTTCGAAGAGGGCTTGGTGGACTTCGCATGTAGCGACCCTCCGCTAAAGGAACCGCTATGGAAGAGACTCGAACAGAAGGGGCAGCCCCTGCAGTTTCCGATGATCGTCGGTGCCGTAGTCGTTACCTTCAACATTCCGGGAGTTAAGGAACTCAGACTGGACGGAAAGACTTTAGCCGACATCTTCATGGGCAAGATCAAGTATTGGGACGATCCGAAGATAAAGAAACTGAATTCGAATGTTGATCTACCGCACAAGGAGATAATAGTAGTTCACAGGAGCGATTCGAGCGGAACGACGAAGATCTTCACGACTTATCTGTGCTTGGTCAGCAACGAGTGGAAGGAGAAGGTCGGCTCTGGAAAGGTTGTGGAATGGCCGGTTGATGAACTTGGAAGGGGAGTAGGCGGAAAGGGTAATCAGGGTGTGGTTGCGGCGATAAAGAACAATCCGTATTCGATAGGATATACCGAACTGTCGTATGCCATAAAGGAAAATCTGCCGATTGTAGCTTTGAGGAATAAGGACGGGAACTTCGTTAAGCCGAACGATACGACGATAAAGGCGGCGATATCTGAAGTTTCCATGAATTTCCCACCGCCTACTGAAGGATACAAAGAGAAGATTGAGAACTTGCTCAACGCTCCGGGTAAGGATTCGTATCCCATCGTTGCGGTTAGTCACATAATCGTGTGGGAGCACTACAGCAATAAGGCGAAGGAGCAGGCGATAAGGAACTTCGTAAAGTGGATTCTTACGGAAGGTCAGAAGTCGAAGTATTTGGCAACCGGATACGTTGGTCTGCCGAGCGAACTAACCCAAAAATTGCTTAAGGAGGTGGGATGGTAAGGATGGATAAATTTAAAACTTTTTTAGCCCCCTTCTGCGGTCTCGTATTTGGTCTTTTTATATTAATGCTTATTGTGTATTTAACGGCATCACTACCGATCTTCGAGAGAGAGGGATTGGCGATATATACGACGAACGTATGGAAAGCTTCGGAAAATCCCCAAAAAGAGTTTTACGGTGTATTGGCGGCTATATACGGTAGCATCTATACGTCCGTTCTCGCGGTTCTAATAGCCTTACCGCTATCTATAAGCTTCGCGGTATTCGTTATCGACTACGCGCCGAAGAGGTTGAAAGAGCCGCTTATGGTGGCTACGGACATCATGGCTGGATTACCCACAATAATCTACGGAATATGGGGTGCATTCGTCTTGGTTCCGATCCTTAAGGAATACGTTATGATGCCCCTCTATGAGCACTTCTCCTTCATACCGCTGTTCTCCTTCAGACCTGTGACGGGTTACAGCTACCTCTCCGCTGGAGTTCTCTTGGGAATAATGGTTACTCCTTTCGCCTCCGCAATAATAAGAGAAGCCTACAGATCCATCCCCTACATATACAGAGAGGGAGTGTATGCCCTCGGAGCGACGAGGTATGAGGCGACGAAAGTCCTCTTAGGCTACATAAAGCCGGCTATAGTTGCAGGAATTCTGCTGGCGTTCGGTAGGGCTATAGGAGAAACGGTAGCCGTAAGTCTGGTCATAGGAAACGTATTCAACATAAATCCGAGTCTGTTCGCTCCGGGCTATACGATATCCTCGCTCATAGCGAATCAGTTCGGAAACGCCTACATATACAAATACATGGTTCCGGCCCTCTTCGCAGCCGGACTGTCTCTGTTCATAATAGGTTTGATCGTAAACTTAGCCGGACTTATGTATCTGAGGAGGTTCAAGTATGCTCGTTAGAAAGATAAAGGACAAGCTGTTCATCGTCGGAATCGCGACCTTGACGTTTCTGACGATTCTACCTCTATTCCACATAGTATTCAGCGTAGCCGTGGAGGGTTTACCGGTTCTGCTGAAAGGCGGCTGGAATTTTATAACCGGAACGTTAGCGCCTCCCGACGACGGATTGGGAGGAATAGGTCCGGCGATAGTAGGAACTTTCGTTTTAACGTTCTTGGCATCGTTACTCGGATTGCCCATAGCTATACTAACCGGAATATACGCGGCGGAGTATCCGAACAGCTTGCTCGGAAAAGCCACGAAAACTCTGCTCATGATTATGATGGAGTTTCCAACCATACTCGTCGGTCTCTTCGTGATGCAGATACTCGTCGTTCCTATGGGAAGCTATTCAGCTTTAGCAGGTGCCTTAGCCTTGGCGATAGTCATGATGCCATACGTTGCGGTTTACACCGAAGAGGCTTTGCGGGGAATTCCCAAGAAGTATAGGGAAGGAGCTTTTGCCTTGGGCTTAACCAGATTCAACGTAGTCTTCAGGGTTTTGATAGGACTGGCGAGGAAAGGTATTCTGACCGGAGTTCTGATAGGAATTGCGAAGGTTGCGGGAGAAACTGCACCTTTGCTCTTCACAGCCGGAGGAGCCACGAGAACATATTTCGAAGGAATAAACAGACCGGTCGGAGCGATTCCGTTGCTAATCTACGATTTGGTTCAGCAACCGTATAAGAACTACCACGAGATAGCTTGGGGAGCGTCCCTTCTACTCCTGATAATATTCCTCGCGATCTTTCTCCCCATAAGGCTAAGCTTAAAGGAGGTGAAACTATGAACGCGATCGAAACCGAAGATCTGCACATTTACTACGGTAAGAATCATGTGATAAAGGGAGTAAATTTGGAGATTCCCGAAAAGTCTGTTTTCGCGATAATGGGGCCTTCCGGTTGTGGGAAATCAACACTGCTGAGATCTTTGAACAGACTGCTCGAACTCAACGAAGATGCAAAGATAAAAGGAGACATAAGGTTGTTCGGGAAGAGCGTGTTCGACATGGATCCGATAATCGTTAGAAGGGAGGTTGGAATGGTTTTCCAGCATCCGAATCCGTTTCCGCACATGAGCATATTCGACAACATCGCTTTAGGACTTAAACTCAACAGGCTCGTTAAATCTAAAAATGAGCTTAAGAAAATCGTAAAATGGGCTTTGGAGAAATCGGCTTTGTGGGATGAGGTGAAGGATAAATTGCACGAGCCCGCTTCGGCACTAAGCGGTGGAGAGATGCAGAGACTTTGCATAGCCAGAGCTATAGCTTTAAAACCGAAAGTTCTGCTTATGGACGAGCCAACAGCTAACTTGGATCCGGTCAGCGCGAGAAAGATAGAAGAGCTGATATTCGAACTAAAAAAGGATCTTACGATAGTTATCGTAACGCATTCTCCAGCTCAAGCGGCAAGAGTTAGCGACTACGTAGCGTTTTTGTATTTAGGGAAGCTGATAGAGGTGGGAAAGACCGAGGATATATTCGAAAATCCGAAGGAGGAGCTTACGGAGAAGTATCTGACTGGGAGGATGGGTTAGTATGATCGAAAAAAGGTTGGAGGCCCTGAAGGCGGAGGTCTTGGAGTTGCACAAGCTCGCTAAGAAGTCCACCGAGATCTGCTTGGAGGGTTTAAAGGGGAACGACGATGTTAGAAGGGAAACCGCAAAAATAGAGCAGATGGCCGATGTGCTGAACACGGATACCGACTTCAACTGCGTGACAGCCATAGCTCTCTATCAGCCCGTTGCGAGGGATCTCAGGTTTATAATAAGCATGATGAGAATAGCTGGGAGTTACGAGAGGATAACAGATTTAACGCAGGAGATTTCGATGTATGAATGCTCGGATGAGTTCCTGCTTGAGAAGTTCGAGGGGATGGTTGATACTCTGCTTACGATGTTCGAGGTTATCGAGAGAGCCTACGAAGGTGATACCGAGAACTTGAGAAAGCAGTTGTGGGCGTTGGACGACCTCGTGGACAGATACTACGTTGAAGCGATGGACTACATGTCCGAAATGTGCGGTTGTTCTGTGGACTGGGTTCTTACCGCGAGGCATCTTGAGAGGATCGGAGATCTTCTGGGGAAGGTCGGGGCGAGGATAATATTTATCGAAGAGGGTAGAAGGGTTTGGATTAAGTGATGGAGATGAAGAGAGAGGTTAGGAAAGTATATTCGAGCGGGAGGAGTAGCTACATAGTTACGTTGCCGAAGGATTGGGTCGAGAGGAACGGTTTAAAGGCTGGAGACGGAGTTATAATGGAAATAGGAGATGGGACGATCGTCATCTCTGTGGGCAAAGAGGAAAAGATTAAGAAGGATGCTCTGATCGATGCGAAGGATTTGGAAGGGGAACCGTTGATCAGAAGGATAATATCGTTCTATTTAGCCGGATACGATTCTCTGAGGATAAAGGTTTACAACGAGGAGCACAGAAGGGCTGTAGCCTTGGCTTCGGATATACTGATCGGAGCGGAAGTTATAGAGGATCTCGGAAAGGAGATAGTGCTCGAGATTTTCATGGACGATACGAGATATAAGCCTATGGACATTATAGAGAAGATGGGAAACATATGCATAGCCATGCTATCCGATTTCTGCACGGCTTTGAGGAATCTCGACAGATACATCTGCTCGACCCTTCACGTGAGAGAGGAGGAAATCGACAGGTTGCACTTCTTGGTTTTAAGACAGCTTAAGTCGGTGGTTAGGCAGTGCGGATCGACGGATCTTCAAACAACGAAAGCGTTGGAGTTCAGAACCGTCGTTAGGGCGTTTGAAAGAATTGCTGACCACATAGCGAACATGTCCGATAGCCTGATGAAGCTCGGAAAGCCGATTCCAGAGCTCTGCGATCTTGTAAACAACGTTCACGGACTGCTAAAGACTGCAAACGTATCTTTTTTGAGAGAAGATACCGAATTGGCCGACTTCGTTTTAAATGAATTCGGAAAGTTGTCCGAGACCGAGGATGAAATCTACAGACGGTTCATAGAGCAGAACGTCAAGGACGCTCTATTCATGAAATCGATAATCGACAGCCTCTTCAGAATTGCCGCGTATTCGGCGGACATAGCCGAAGTCGTCATAAACATGTGCGTTCCCGATTAGCGGATCTAAGCCTTATTACGAAAATAGAACCCTTCGGCTTATTGTCTTCGATCCAAACCTTTCCTCCGTAGCTTTCGACTATCATCTTAACGAGATACAAGCCCAAGCCCGTGTGCTTCCCGAATCCCTCCTTAAACACGGCTTCCTTGTCTACAATACCCGGTCCGTTGTCAGCAACTCTAATCTCAACCCAGCCGTTGAGCTTTCTGGCTGTGATCTCGATTTTAGGGGTTTTCTCGTCGCTGTGAACTATCGCGTTGATTATCAAGTTTCTGAAGACGGAAGTCAAAAGTTCGTCGGCTAAAACGTTAACGTTCGGAACGTTTACGCTAATCTCCGCGTTGGGATATCCGGCGGTTTCGCGTTCTAAGATTTCTTTAAGATTTACGGGCTTTAACTCGGATCTGTTTTCAACATCTCGAATGGACTTAATTAGGTTTATTGAATTCTTTATTCTGATAAATATTTTCTCTATGAGCTTTTCGTCCCTGCTTTCCTTGTAAAGCTCCAGATAGCCCATAATAGCAGTTAGATCATTGAGTATGTCGTGCCTCATGAGTTTGTTCAGAAGCTTGACCTTCCTCCTTTCCCTCTCAATGTCTTCGACCGTAACTATCTCCAAGCTTTCGGAGTAGACCTTATACATTGCAAAGAGTATGACTACGTAACAGAGGTTGCCGAAGACATCCGGAAGGGAGCCAGGGTAGTATATGTTCCAAGCCTCGTAGTAGCTGTATAGGACATTTTCTATCAGTGTCAGAGCTAAACATATGGCCAAAGCGCAGTATATAAATCCGAACCTTCTCTTAACGTAAACTAGGAGTATTAGGATAACTATCGGAATCAATACTATATCGAGAGCAACATACAGCGTCGATACGAAAGCTTCGAGCGGGCTGAGATGCCCTTTCACGCAACACATTACCGGAAACAGAATGACGTCAACTGCTAAAGCCGTAAGCACGGAGGCAATTATATAACTGCAAAGATCTACGTATTTCATATATTTTTTTAATATTGTGAGTAGGATGTATATAAACGGTATGTATGACGAAATCCAGAAAATGTCGGCGAGGGACGGGAAGGGGTTTATTCCGATTATCTCGTAGTAATTCCACGTGATCTCACCAAGCCAGCTTAAGATCGACGAAAGGGCTACTGCAAGCCCTATCTTCTTTATCTCCCCTTCGGAGTGGATATAAACTATCAGCGCGACTACGAATACAATTAAGGGAACGACGGTCGTGAATATGTAGTTGTGAATTCTCGCTAAATCTTGAGGCAAAAAAGCGCTCAAAATCGCGATGATAATTCCGACAATCAGTGCAACTGTTGTTTTCCGCATATCTTATCTATTAATTCGAGAATCTTACGTCTGGTTATCGGCTTTTCGAGTAAAGCAATCGCTCCGGCTTTGAGCATCTCCTCCCCTTTTGGCGCAAAAGCCGTAATTCCTACGATCTTAGCGTTGGGATCGATTTTAAGAATTTCCTTCGTTGCCTGAATACCATCCTTCTTCGGAAGGACTATATCCATGAAAACGATATCCGGTTTCTCCTTTTTGTATAGCTTAACCGCACTCTCGCCATCCGAAGCTTCGATCACATCAAAACCATCTAGCATTATCTTAAGGATCTCCCTTATTGCCTGATCATCATCGACGATCAAGACCTTCATAATGGCTCCCCTCACTCATCATTATACTTGTGCTAATGATGGTATTTAAAGTTTATTGTAACTTCGAACCAACTTACGAAATATATATGAAAAATAAAATTTTAAATTTAATGCGTTATAACGGAAAGTTTTATTTTGGGTGAATCTAACTTGCCATGAGATGAATCGTTACGAGCTTGAAGATCCGCACCAACATAAATTGGTAAATAGGATATACGGCGGTTTGATATCGAAATATAAGCTCGAAGATCTGATGAGGTTGGTAAAGGAGAACAAGAACTGCACGGTTTATATAGCCCTGACGAGGGAAAATCCGATGGACGTGGACATAGTCGTCGACAAGGAGGGAAGATACAGCTACTGCTGTGGAGACGTTCTAATGATCCCCATTCCAAAGAAGTTCGCAGTTTTGGAGCCCGATAAGAAGTATTTCGAGATGACCCTCAAGGCTAACATCTTCTTGGCTCTTATGAAAGCCGATGAGAAGGAGTTGCACAGTTAGTCAAACTTTTATCCAAAGAGTTTCTACGGCTTTTTAATGATATGCGACGCTTGTGGTGGCAAGGGTTACGTCGAAGTTGAAGAAACGTGCAAGGTTTGCAACGGAACGGGAAAGGCTAAGAGTTTCGATCCCAAGATCACAGCCGAACTTTCAAAGGAGCAGTTGGAACTGTTCATGAAGGGTATCTGCGGAGTTTGCAAGGGAACTGGAAAAGTCAAGCGATTGGAAGTGTGCAAGGTTTGCAACGGAACGGGAAAGGCTGGGAAGTGCAAGCTATGTGGAGCTAAGGTTATAGGCAATCACGATCTCTGTCCAAATTGCAGAAGGAAGCCTCACGCTTACCAGCTTAGGAACAGTTGCGGTATTGAGGATTTGAGATTGAACAGGATTTACATCGGAAAGGTTTCAGCTGTAACAGACATAGGCGTCTTCGTTCAGCTGAACAAGAGGCTTAGGGGACTCATTCATAAGAAGAACCTCGGAAATTTAAGGCTTAAGGAGGATGAAACCGTTCTCGTTAAAATCGCGAACATAAGACCTACCGGAGAGATAGATCTGGTTCCCCAGCAGATGGAGAACTACGCCGTCGTTGAGGTTTCGAAGGATGTTCCTCTCGTTAAGATATCCCAGCTCGAGCAAATGGCTGGAAAGATGGTTCAGATAAGGGGAAAGGTTACGCACATAAAAGAAACCGGTGGCCCCACGATCTTCACTATTATCGACGAAACGGGAAGCGTTAATGCTGCTGCGTTCGAAGGTGGCGATAGAGCTTATCCGGAGATTCGCGTAGATGACATAGTTACTGTTATCGGTATAGTCAAGAAGAGGGAAACGAAGCCGTTCATAGAAGTCCTCGAAATGGAAAGACTTTTGGGAGAGGAAGCGTATGCGATTCAAAGGCTAATACAGGAGGAATTGGAGAAGAGGAGCGAGCCGATCTTCAGGGGATTCCTGATTGAGAGCGAAGTTTTGAACGCCCTTAAGGACGTTATGATTGCAGTTGCCAAAGAGCTCAGAAAGGCTGTATTCGAGTCGAGACCGATCATAATAAGGCATCACTGGGATGCCGACGGTGTATGCGGTGGAATTGCGCTTGAAAAAGCTCTGATCGATTTGGTTGAAAAAACTCACGCAGATCCAGAAGCTAAGTATTACCTCATCAAAAGGAAGGTTTCAAGGGCGCCTTTTTACGAGCTTGAGGATGTCGTTAAGGATTTAGATGAAGCTCTTGAGGATATGGACAGACACGGCGACAAGATTCCTCTTGTGGTGCTCGTAGACAACGGATCGGGTTGCGAGGACATTCCTGCAATTAGACAGTTCTTAGCGTTCGGAGCCGATGTTATAACGATAGATCACCACTTCCCTGATGAGGAGGTCGACAGGTATCTGCTCTACCACGTCAATCCCTACAAGGTCGGGGGAGACAGCAACTACACCTCCGGAGTTCTCTGCACAGAAATTGCGAGGATGGTAAATCCTGACGTCGGCGATCTGACTTTGCTCGCTGCGGTTTCAGTTGTCGGAGATAGAGCAGAAGGGGAAGTGGAGAAATACATCGAACTGAGCGGTGTGAGCAGAGAGGAACTATACGACATAGGACTTGCACTCGAGTATGAGGGGTTCCATCTGAGGTATCGTCCGTCATCTTACATAATGCATGAAATACTGGGATTCGGAAGGAAGGACAGGCAGAAGAAGCTGGTCGAGATGCTTTCGGGATACGCTAAGGAAGCAATAAGGGCTCAGGTTGAAACTGCGATGCAGGGAGTTAAAATTCAGGAGCTGCCGAACGGAGTTGTATTAGCCGCTTTCGATGTGGAGAATTATGCGAAGAAGTTCACCTTCCCACCGCCGGGTAAGCTTACCGGAGAAGTTCATGATAGGCTTAAGCAAAGGTATCCGAGAATCGTAACGATAGGTTACGGACCGGATTTCGCAGTTATAAGGAGCGAGGGAGTCGAATTGGACATTCCAAGGTTCGTCAGAGAGTTGCAGCAGGAGGTTCCCGGGGCTGGTGTGGAAGGAGGCGGTCATTTGGTTGTCGGATCGATAAAGTTTATTCCGGCTAAGAGAAAGGAGGTTCTGGCTAAGCTTGCAAGTAAGATCGGCGCTTTATAGATTTAAACTTACTTAAATGAATTATTTAGATAATTCCTAAAACAGAAAAAATTTATAATGGATTTGTTACCTAAAATTTGAGGCGGAGATGAATGAAAAGGTTTTTGAGTCTGCTACTGCTTTCGGCAATCTTACTCGGATGCTCGCAAAGTGTTAAGCAGGAACATACACGGACACCGAATGTCACCAAACATTCAGTGACTACTTCCAAGCAGATAGTTACGCCCCCTCCGGCTGTGATGACACCGTTACCGCCTGAACACTACATCGGGGAGTTCGTCAGATATTTTAACGAGAGAAACGCAACCGGGCTGTATGAATTGTTCTCAGAAAGGGTTAGGTTGAATCATTCGATTAAAGAGTTCGAAGATGCGTTGAAATTCGCTGAAAAGAACGACATCAAGATCGTTAATTGGAAGGTCGTCGGCAGTAGATTTTCGCCCAAAGCGGTCACAGTAAGCTTTAAGATAATCGTGAAAAACGTAACGAAGAACAAGACGATTACTTTTCCGTTTCTGTATAAGAGATGCAAGATCACCGTTGACGGTAAAACTATCAACCACACTGTAATATACTTTACTGGCTACATCGACGGATGGATAATTAGGGATGTAATTAACTAACATACAATCGAAACAGCTATATTTTCACGAATCAACAGCTTGGCATGAACGACTTCACGGCGGTCTTTCTGGCATCGACGGCTGTAATGATTATAGTAGCCCTGCTTTTCCTGCTAACTCTGAAGAGGGTTATCGATCTCGAGAAGAAGTTATCCTAAGGGCGTAGAGTTCTTCGAAGAAAAGGCTTCGCTTGGCAACGATCTCGAAATCGAATCCCCTTTTTTTAATCTCTTCGAAGATGTGGGGGGTGTTATAAGATGAAATTATCAGTATTATTCTCCCGTCATCCGCGAGAACATCCCCAACTTCATCCAAAAATCGAACCATAACTTCAATCCCGTGCTTACCGCCATTCAAAGCCCTCTCAAGCCAATCTCCTATCTTCTCTTCATCGCTTAATTCCAAATAGGGAGGGTTAAAAAGGATCAACGTAAACTTCATCCTAATTCCTTTCGTAAGATCCGTCCTGATAACGTTCAATCCTTTCCTCTTCGCCTCCCTCACTGCATAAGGTGATATGTCGGTTGTGAGCAGAAATCTACATCTATCTTTGAGTTTTTCGGCGACGTAACCGCTACCGACGCCGACTTCCAAGACATCGTCGTCTGGCTTTATCTCTTTCAGAGCTACTTCCAGCAGAAGTTCGGAATCCTCCTGAGGGGGATAGACTTCCATGATCGGCACCTACTCTAATGAATCGGCTATTTCGGCATAGATTTCAGGCGGAATTTCCTCGGGTCTTTTCCTCGTCAACTCTTCTGGAACTTCCACCTTAACGCCTTTCTCCTTGCTCCAATCCTCAACTATTTTGCCGAACATCTTCCTTCTTTGAGAGAACGCGAACCTAACCAAATCTTCGAAAGCATCCAAGTTCTTCACCACCACTTCGGGTTCGGGTATTATTCGAACTATTGCCGACTCAACCTTCGGTTTAGGCTTAAACGCCGTCGGAGGTATGATATCTAGTATCTCCGTTCTGCAGTATGCCCTTGCAACGACGCTCAGCCTTCCATACTTCTTACTTCCCGGCTTCGCTACGAGTCTTTCCGCGAACTCCTTCTGATACGTAACAACTGCAAGTTCGAAATCGTGCTTTAGCAGTTTGAAAGTGAGCGGGGATGAGATCTGATAGGGAATGTTCGCAACGAACTTGTCGAATTTCGGAAATTCGACCTTGAGAGCATCGCCGTGAATCAGAACGAATCTACCCGATTTAATATCGTTCTCGAATCTCCTTTGGAGATACCTAACTAACCTCTCGTCCAACTCTATACCGTAAACCTTCTCGACGCTCTTGAGCAGTAACTTCGTGAGCCTTCCCGTTCCGCATCCCACTTCGAGCACTACATCGTCAAAGCTGAGTTTGGCATACCTCACTATCTTGTGCAGAAATCTTCTGCTTACGAGGATATGCTGACCCTTTGACTTCAGAAGCTTCATCGTTTTACGTGTATTAGCTAACTAAATATACATTTTGCAAAGAAAAATTATCCAACAACGTAAATCGCCGGCTTTCCGGGCATCGCCGATTTTCTCTTATCATCCGGAACTTTGCTGTCGTCGAGTATGATTTTAACCCCCAACTCCCTTTCCAAAAACTCCAAGTTTTCTTCAATGATCTCCCTCTCGTTAAGCTCGTCCATTACGGCGAACATCTCCCTGTCCTTAAACACCCTCTTCAGAAATGCCGATACCTCTTTTGCCATCGCTCTGAACTTTTCGTCCTTCATTATCCTGCTCATGGCTTCCTTCATACTTCCTGTCTGAGATGCTATCTTCAACACCTCCGCCTTCCACTCCTCGGCAAACGCGATGTAAATCTCCTTAGGCTGTTCCACGAACTTCATAACCTCCTTGACGTCCTCCATGAACCTCCTTATGTAATCTTCAACGGCTTCAGCCTTCTCATCCACCTTGGACTCGTCGAACTCCGGATACCTTTCCAAGCTTATGAATGTGTCGTGCTTGAGATGCCAGAGTTCCTCGCATATGTGCGGTATAAATGGAGCAAGGAGCTTCAGCCAATCGTCCAAAATCACCAATAAGTTGTCTCCTCCCCTCCTCAGATACCATCTGACATCGTTCATGACTTCGAAGAACGCCGCATTTACGGCTCTCCTCGTCTGCAACTTTTCCATTGCATCTTTCGTCTCCTTAACAGCTTTCTGGAACCTGCTCAGTAGCCATCTGTCGAGATGGTCGAGTTCCTTCTGTTCCTTCGTGTAGTGTTCCTTAACCAAATTGTAGAACCTTCTCAGATGTCCGGCTAAAGATTCGACGTCCTTCTTCCTCCAATCCGCGTCGCTGTCGTATTCCGCCGCATGCAGAATGTATAACCTCGTCACATCGGCTCCGTTCTCCGCTACGGCTCTCTTCATTGTTAAAAGCGGTCCTTTGCTCTTACTCATCTTCTTTCCTTCCAAGCTGACGTAACCGTTTACGGCTATTGCCCTAGGCCAGTGCTCCTTGGGAAATATTGCTATGTGGTGGAAAAGGAAGAACAGCAGATGGTTCGCAACCAAGTCCTTTCCGGAACTCCTCAGATCGACCGGATACCAGTATAGAAATTCTCTCCTAATTTTTTCAACAGTTTCGACATCCAATCCCGAGGATTGAGAAGCCTTTTCGGCATCGCCGATTCCGAGCAAAACGTAATCGAGAAGTTCGGGAGTCATATTTTCAGCCTTGAGTTTTCCTTCGTTGATGAACTTCGCGAGGATGTAGTAGGCCATGTAAATGGTCGAATCCGAAAGGCTCTCGATCAACCACTCCTTGTCCCACGGAATTCTCGTCCCCAAACCCTTTCTCCTCGCACATGCTTTATCCTTAAGCCACTCGATCTTATTTCTGAACTCCTCTTTGTAGTAATCCGGTATTATGGTCATCTCCTCGAGCCATTCCAAAACCTTTGACTTCCAATTCGGATTTGAATAGTTCAGGAACCACTGATCCCTGACGACCTTAACTACGCACTTAGTTCCGCATCTGCATACCACAGGCTTCTCGCTGAACTCGTAGAAAATGTCTCCAACGCCTATCTCGATTAAATCCTTCTGCAGAACCTCCTTTATCTTCGAAACCTGCATCTCAGCGTATTTACCTGTTATCTCAAGCAGAACACCCTTATGGAACTCCTTCTTGTATACTATCTTCGTAGCCTTATCGAGCAGATCCCTCTGCTCCTGAGATTCTATTCCAAGCTCCTTAGATACTTCAACGGCCGGAACTTTATATTTCTCCCCTTCTATCCTGATCAGAACTATCGGCTCGATTTCGATCAAGCTCCTGTCGATTCCGAACTGCCTTAAAATCTCGTCGTTCTTCTTTAGGTCTTCCAATGCTACGTAGTCGTAGGGAGCGTGAGCCGGAACGCTCATAACTACTCCTGTAGCGTTATCCGTATCTACGAACTCGGCCGGCAGAATCGGAACCACGATCCTTCTCATTATGTCGAATTTTTCTCCACCTTCCGCTTTAGCTCTTCCGAAAAGATCTATCAGAATTCGAGCCAAGTTACCGTTCACGATTTCGTTAACTACAGCCTTAAGCCTCTCGTCTTCGTCCTCTATCTTGCTCAGCCTCTCATACAGCTTCTCATCGAATTCCTTGAGATCGTCCAGAATCTTATCGATGAGCATTCCAGCCAAAATCGGGTTGACCACGAGCTTACCCACGAACTCCTTCGCATCGACTTCCCTAATTATTTCAACCTTCTTCTCCTGATACTTCAACTTCTCTGAAGCTTCCTTGCTTACGAACCAAAGCTCGCCATCAACCTTAGCCAAAACGTATTTCGTCGGCTTAACCCAGATGTTCGTGACTCCAAAGATCGTTTCGGGTCTTAGAGTTGCGCACGGAAACACTATCTTGCCGAGTTCATCATCGAACGAGTAGAGCTTTATAACCGTAAAGTCCACGATCGTAGCCTCTTCACCCATCAGCAAATCGTGATCCTCAACGGGGTTCTCGTCGTTAGGACAATACCTCACGGGATGCGAACCCTTAACTATCAATCCCTTCTCCTTCAGCTTCCAATACTGCCACTCGATGAACCGCTGGTAAGGTTCGTCTGTTGTCGTGAATACCCTTCTCCAGTCGATCGAGTAGCCGATATCCTTAAGAGCCTTCATTGCTTCCTGTGAGAAGTATTCAACGATCTTCTCCGGAGTCGTTAGCGTCAGCAAAACATCCTCCGGAACATCGTGGAATTTCGTGTAAACTTCGATCGTTCTCTTGTCTCTCTTCGCAATTAGCTCGGCTAAACCTATGATCGGAGTTCCGGTGACGTGGAATCCCATTGGGAACAAGACGTTGAACCCGCACATCCTTTTGTATCTCGCAACGGCATCGCCTATCGTAAACGTTCTACAGTGCCCGACGTGAAGGTTACCGTTGAGGTAAGGATACGGAATCGTTATGAAGAATTTGGGTCTTTCATCTGGATCGGATTCAAATATCTTGGCTTTTCGCCATTCTTCCTGCCACTTCTTCTCGATTAATCTGAGTTCTTGGACGAAATCTTGCATAATTTTTGGCATTACGCTTAGTTTAAAAAGTTTTATCGTTAACGGCGGGGTTCCATTTTTCCCGAACCTCATTGAAAGTTCATTCAATGTTTAGTAAGTGTCGTCCAATACCCCGCCGATCGTTTCACGTTCATAAAGAAAACGTTTAGTATCGTTATCGGTTATCCGTAATACATGATCGGCAATCCTAAAATTATAGCTAAAATGCTCGTTTACGCGTATAGAGCCGAATTCGACGAGGCGGAGGTAATATTCCGTCTCCTACCTGAGATTCCAAGCGGAGAGGATTGGGAGATACTGATTACGATGTTTAAGGATAATCTAATCCATATGGACATGCTCGAAAAAGTTTTGAATGGCATGGGTTACGAAGTCCCCGAGATCAGTCCAAGGAATTTTCCGCAAGTTTCCGATAGAAATCAAGCTTTGGAGTTGATTGCAAAATTCGAGAAAGCGGCATATAATTACTATTATTACCTACTCAAAAATACGGACTTCTCGATGATAGATAACGGCGGAAACATCCAAAATACTTTAAAAAATCTTGTAGAGTGGGAAAGAAGGCACATCGAAATGATAAAGAAAACGCTCGATAACTTTAAAGTTAGGTATAAAATTCTTTAATATTCTCTCAGCATGTCAACGTATCTGTCGAAGAAGAAGTATGTATCGTGTGGACCGGGCGATGCCTCCGGATGGTATTGGACGGTCATGAGCGGGAACTCCTTATGCCTTAAACCTTCGACGGTGTAATCGTTCAAATTTATCTGCGTAACCTCCAAGCCCGTTCCATTCAAGCTCTTCTCATCAACCGCAAAGCTGTGGTTCTGACTCGAAATGAAAACTCTGCCTGTTTCAAAATCCTTTACCGGCTGATTTGCCCCTCTGTGACCGAATTTAAGCTTGAAAGTTTTTGCACCCAAGGCTAAAGCAGTAAGCTGATGCCCCAAGCAAATTCCGGCCATCGGAACCTTTCCAGCTAATTTCTTTATCGTTTCAATCGTAGGCTTCACCCTTGCCGGATCACCCGGCCCATTTGAGACGAAAACGCCATCCGGATCCATCTCGATAATCTTCTCAGCCGGATAGTTATACGGAACGAGCGTGACGTTGACCCTCCTCTTCAAAAGCTGTCTGACTATGCTCATCTTAACTCCGCAGTCGATTAGAATTACCTCATACTTCCCCTTCTCAGTTTCGAACCTCTTCGGCTCCTTAACGCAAACCTTATCGACCAGATCCTTTTCGGTGATGGGAGTAATTTTCTTGGCTCTTTCGATCAGTTCTTCCCTGTCAAGATCATCACCAACGGCTAAAATTGCGTTCATGGCTCCGTATATCCTTATCTTCTTCGTGAGCATTCTCGTGTCCACACCTTCGATACCGGGAACTCCGTATTCCTTAAGCAGTTCATCCACAGTCATTTCGCTTCTCCAGTTGCTCGGCTCTTTGCATAGCTCTCTAACAACGAATCCTTCCACCTTAACTCCATCGCTTTCAAAATCCTCCCTACAAACACCGTAATTTCCGATGAGAGGGTAAGTCATCATGAGAATTTGCCCAGCATAGCTGGGATCTGTCAGGGCTTCGACGTAACCCGTCATCGAAGTATTGAAGACGAGCTCACCTTCAATCGTCTTTTCGGCTCCGAAAGCCGTTCCTTCAACGTATGTTCCGTCCTCAAGAATTAAAGCCGCTTTCATCCCAACAAGCTTGCCATCGCAATTTTTTAGTTTTTTGCTTCAGACTGGGAATAATATATCACACAATGCATAGTTTGGTCGCTCTTCAATCTTGATGTATTAGATAAATCAGTGAATGGAAAAAAATTTATATAGATCTTAGTATAACTAAATGGCTATTAGGAGGTGACAATATATGGTCGAAGAGCTAACGGAGAAGGACGAGAAGATAGTGAAATTGCTGGCTGAAACCGGGTTGAACAAAAACATCGCTAAGGTCATCGTTTTCCTCTCGAAAGTAGGCGAAGCTATATCGAGGGACATCGAAAGGGCGGCGAATCTAAGGCAACCGGAAGTCAGCTTGGCTATGAAAGAACTGAAGGAATGGGGATGG
Organism: Archaeoglobaceae archaeon; assembly: GCA_015523335.1. GTDB lineage: Archaea > Halobacteriota > Archaeoglobi > Archaeoglobales > Archaeoglobaceae > WAKM01. The sequence goes on from WAKM01000043.1 coordinate 18,231, forward strand.
GTTAAGGAGAGAGAACTGAAGAAGAAAGGAAAGGGCAGACCTTTGAAGAGCTACAAGCTCACGATGGATCTGAAAGAGATAGCCAAAGAACTGATCGAGAAGAAGAGGGAAGAGATCAAAAGGATCGAAAAGGATTTGGAGGAGCTCGAAAAGTTGGTCGGTTTGAAGTGATTTTTAGACCACCAACATTTTATACCTTTGCTAATGCATAGCAGTATGCAGTATTTTGGTATCATCGGGTATCCCATCGGGCATTCCGTTTCTCCAGATATGCACAACGCTGCATTCAAACATCTCGGATTGGATGCCATCTATCTCAAATTTGAAGTTAAGCCCGAGGATCTTAGGGATGCTATTTTTGGAGCCAAAGCTTTGGGATTCAAGGGATTTAACGTCACGATTCCGCATAAAGAGGCTGTTCTCAAGTTCGTCGAGCCCGTCGGTATTGCAAAGCGGATCGGAGCCGTAAACACCATAGATATTCCGAAGCTTGAGGGATACAACACAGATGCTTACGGAGCTTTGAAAGCTTTGGAATCCGCCGGAGTTGATGTTGAAGGGAAGGTTGCGCTTGTAGTTGGTGCTGGAGGGGCTGGAAGGGCTATAGCGTTCATACTGGCTGAGAAAGGATCTACCGTGATCGTAACCAATAGAACCGAATCGAGGGGCTTGAAGCTGGCTGAAGACGTTAGGAAGGTAGGAGATTGCATATTCTATCCGTATGACAAGCTCGGAGATTTGAAGGGTAAGATCGACATAATAATCAACGCAACTCCTTTGGGAATGAAGGGCTTCGAGCAGAAACTGCCCGTTCCGGAGGTGCTTATCGATAGCAATGTCGTAGTTTTCGATACAGTTTACAATCCTCCCGAAACACCGCTGATAAAAACGGCAAAGAGGAAGGGTTGCAAGGTCGTCTACGGTATAGACATGCTCGTATATCAAGGTGCCGAGGCTTTCAAGATCTGGACGGGTTTAGATGCGCCAGTAGATGTTATGAAAAAAGCCGCATTTTCGGCTTTAGGGCTTCATTGACTTTGTTATCAGAGTGTATCTCATAAAGATCGATGTGGGCATGTTGCGGATCTTTGGAACGAATAGCCTACTCACCATTTTATCGTGGACCTTCTCGCAGTCTATGTCCAAAATCACATCGCATATGTCCAATACCGTGCTGACTATCGTTTGAGGGTGAACGTTCTTCATGAGGTATATGAAGAACAGGTTTCCTGTGTGCTTTGAAGCTACATACAGCTTGTTTATCAGCCACTCCTTTAAGCCAGTGCTGACGTTTAGCTTGAAGAAGAACGAGATGGTGTCGAATATGACGTTGTATTCATCTCTATCATTCTGCAGAATCTTCGAAAGGTTGTAATCTACGAAATCGAATATCTCCTTATCCCTGAAGTTGTCCTCTATAACGAACTGTCCGTATTCGTTTAGATAATACTGCGAAAAAACGTCTATGAACTCAACGTTTCTCGTATCGAGACCTATACATTCCATGTTTTGTCTAACATACTGCGAAGGTCTTGCCGTATTAAAGTAATACGTTTTCCTCGAACTAGCTATCTGGTATAAGAAAATCTCCGGCATGCTCATGGGATTCGCGTATATGCACACCAAACTACCCTCGGGTAAACCACCGTGAAGCTTTTCGTCAATTATATCAATACCGGTTCTTTTAATGGCGACACGCCTACAATTTTTGCTGGTTATCATAATGATAATCACCAATTGAATTTAACGCATGGATGAATATTAAATTTTCGATCGTTTCCTGTATTCTACAAATTTTATATTTTTAATTCTATTTTTAAATTGGGGGGCATCGATATTCTTATAAATAGATTTCGTTGCTTTTGAAGTATGGAGTTCAAGGTCGTAATATCAGATCCAGCAACCGGTAAAGCTTATCAAAAGGTCGTAAGCGGAGCCAACGCAAACAAGCTCATAGGCAAACAGATCGGAGACGTCATAAACGGAACGCTCGTAGACCTTCCACCCGATTACGAGCTACAGATAACCGGCGGTAGCGACAAAGACGGCTTTCCGATGAGACCTGATTTGCCGGGAACCGGAAGGAAGAGAATTCTGCTTTCCGGCGGTGTAGGTTACAGACCAAAGGAGAAGGGAGTTAGAAAGAAGAAGACTGTAAGGGGCAGAGTTATTTCGAAGGACATAGTTCAGATAAACATGAAGGTCGTCAAGCACGGAAAGATACCGCTCGAAGAATTCTTCAAGAAGAAGGAAGAAGAGTCCGAAGAGTGACATGGGGCTGTTAGATGATAAAAAGAGGGCGAGAATATTTTACAAATACTTTTCTAAGGTATACGACTTCATCAATCCCTTCTTCTATTCCGAGGAGATGCGTAAAACCGTTGTCGATATGGCTGAACTGAAGCCGGGTGATTTCGTTTTGGAGGTCGGTTGCGGAACCGGATTCACGACGCACGAGATCGTTAGAAGGGTTGGGGAAGAGAACGTCGTAGCCGTCGATCTAACGCCAGAGCAGATGCAAAAGGCTGTTAGGAGATTCCCTTCTGCTGGGTTCGTTAGGGGGGATGCTGAAAGTTTGCCTTTCAAGGACAACACTTTCGACGCTTCGATTTCTGCCGGAAGTATAGAGTATTGGCCCCATCCAGCTTTGGGAATTCAGGAGATGGCGAGGGTAACGAAACCCGGTGGGAGGGTAGTAATTTTAGCTCCAAGAAAACCCGATAATCCTATCGTCAGAAAGTTTGCAGAATCCATAATGCTTTTTCCCTCAACACAGCAGTGTGTTGCTTGGTTTTTGAAAGCCGGGCTAGAAGATATCAGATACGTTGAGATGGGGCCCTACTTCTTCTGGAGCAAGCTCGTTGTGATCATATCCGGAAGGGTGCCGGAATAGCTCAGCGGAGGACCTGTCTCATCACGGCTTTACGAATATCACTGCATTATGATTATTATCTTTAGCGTTGCAAACATACGCTTCAAGTTGATAAATCCCAAACACTAATTAGTTGTTATGTGTGATAGCGATAGCATGGAATTCTACAAAGTTGACGTGTTCACAAACAAGCCTTTGAAGGGTAATCCCGTTGCGGTCGTTTTGGGTATGCCTGAAGATGATATTATGCAGAGCTTAGCGTTCGAATTGAACGTTTCGGAGACTGTTTTTGTTAAAAAGAAAGGCGATAAAATTAGTTTGAGGTTCTTCACTCCCTACACCGAAGTCGACCTCTGCGGTCATGCTACTATCGGTGCTTTCTACGTATTGAAGCTCAATGGCTTGAAATATGGAAAATACAGGGCGATTACGAAAGCCGGAGAAGTCGAAGTTGAAGTTGGGGATCTGATCAGGCTTAAGGTTGTTGAGCCGAAGATCGTCTGTATGCTGGACGGAATTGAGAACGTTGTTGGTGTAAAAATTTTTGATTCAGCAGTAGTTAACGTCGGAATCCCTATCGGTTTGGCGGAAGTCGAAGATTTCGAAAGTTTGATGAAACTGAAGCCGGACTCAAGGCTTGCGGAATTCTGCGAAAAAGCTGGTATTGTCGGCGTCCACTTTTACACGTTCGATTCCAAATTCGATGCTTGTGCGAGGTTCTTCGCTCCGGCGGTAGGAATTCCGGAAGATCCCGTTACTGGAACTGCGAACTCAGCTTTGGCATACTACCTAAACTCAAGCGGTAGGCTTGTAAAGGAATACTACAGATTTGAACAGGGTCACGCTTTAGGGCGGGAAGGCGTAGCGCATGTGAAGTTGGATAACGGTGTTTGGGTTGGCGGAAAATCCGTTTGCATCGCTAAGGGTGAAATTGAAATTTAAAAATCCAAAAAGGGGTACCTTCTCCTTACATCATCAACAAAACTTAGATCTATCTCCGCTGAGATCACGGTCTCTTTGCACCCAGCCTCGGCTAAGACTCGACCGAGAGGATCGACAATCATGGAATTTCCGCCACAAGATTCATCTATGCAGTTTGCACCAATCACATACACCTGATTTTCTATCGCCCTTGCTTTAAGCAAGATCCTCCAGTGTTCTATTCTATCCTTAGGGAATACTGCTGGAACGGCTATGATCTTAGCTCCAAGCTTTGTAAGCTTTCTTGCTATCTCCGGAAACCTCACTTCGTAGCAGATCGTAATACCTAAATCGCCGATCGGAGTTTTTATGACGTCTACATCGTTGCCGGCTTTAAACGTCTCTACTTCGTGTGTGAGTGGAAACAGCTTGGTTTTCCTATGCCTTCCGATTATTCTGCCCTTATGAATAACGAAGGCGGTGTTATAAAGATCCCCACCATCCACCTCAGCCGCCCCGGCGACTATCACCGCATCGGAGTATTCCGAAGCTTTTAGAACCGGCGTTATGTCACTCCTTCCGTAATTTTCCGGATAATACCCGGTATTAAACAGCTCCGGAAAGACTACAAGATCGGCATCGGACGATTCAATTATTTCTACGGCTTTTTTCACGTTATCTTCGACATTCTTAGAAGTTTCAAGCTGGACGGCCGAGACTCTCATTTCAATTTGGATCGTCGAAAAATAAATTAAATTTTTCTGGGATCCGTGATAACACCGTAAATGGCTGAAGCCGCCGCAGTAGCTGGCGAGCATAGGTATATCTTTCCTTCCGGGCTTCCCTGTCTTCCTATGAAGTTTCTGTTTGAAGTCGAAAGGCTCACTTCTCCGCTCGCTATCAATCCGAAACTACCGCCCATGCACGGCCCGCAACAGGGATGCTCCACGATCGCACCGGCTTCGACGAATACGTCTATCAACCCGTCCTTTAGAGCTTTGAGATATTCCGCACGAGAAGCCGGAATTACGATTAACCTAACACCCCTTGCAATCCTTTCACCCTTCAAAATCTCAGCGGCGATCGTCAGATCTTCGTATCTTCCGTTCGTGCAGGAGCCTATGAAAACCTGATCTACATTCGTTCCTTCCACTTCCTCAACGCCTACGACGTTGTCTACTCTGTGAGGCTTGGCAACTTGCGGTGGCATGTCGGTAACGTCCAACTCGACTATCCCGCTGTATTGGGCGTCCTCATCGCTTTTGAGATTCTCAGCCACCTCCTTATCGAATTCGATTCCAATCTCTTTAAGATAATCGAAGGTAACCTTGTCCGGTTCGACTATTCCCGTTTTACCGCCCATCTCTATAGCCATGTTGCACATCGTAAAACGCTGGCTCATACTCATTTTTCTGACGACTTCTCCGGCAAACTCGCAGGCTTTGTAATTTGCTCCGTCAGCACCTATCATCCCGATGAGCTTGAGGACTATGTCCTTACCGTATACGTGCTTTCCAAGTTTGCCTTTGATCTCGAACCTGATTGTTTCTGGAACTTTAAACCAGAGTTTTCCTAAGGCGAAGACCGCACCCATGTCGGTTGAACCTATACCCGTGGCGAAGCATCCCAATGCACCATACATGCAGGTGTGGCTGTCGGCTCCGACCACAAGCATTCCCGGTTTAATGTGTTTCTCGACCATCAGCTGGTGAGCTATGCCCTCTCCGACATCGTAGAATATTACACCTTGCTCTTCGGCGAACTTCCTCAGCATCTTGTGATTCTCAGCCGCTTGAACGCTGTCGGCTGGAGATTGGTGGTCTAAAACGATTGCGATCTTTTTGGGATCGAATACCTTTCCTCCATCGGTTATTTCGTTAAAAGCTTTTATGGCAAGAGGTGCTGTAATGTCATTAGCCATAGCCATATCTATCGGAGCGAAAACGAATTCTCCGGCTTTAGCATCCTTACCGCAAGCTTTTGAGAATATCTTTTCCGCTATCGTTTTACCCATGCTTCGAGTTTGCTTTAATTTATTATTTAAATTTGACGTCTCGGCTCGTAATCAAACTAAATCTTTTAGAGCTTCCTCAACAGCCTCTTCCGGCGTCTCGACCACTTTAACTCCGGGCAAGACGACCATCGGCTCTATGACTACGACCTTCTTGCCGATTTTCAGAGCTATCGCCATCTCAGAAACGGTTCCGTATTCTCCGCCAACTGCAATTAGAGCATCGCACGTATGTGCGATTATCACGTTTCTCGCATGACCCATGTTCGTAACTATGGCTATATCGATGTATGGGTTTGCATGCTCCTTCGAGTCGCTCGGCAGAATTCCAACCGTAATTCCGCCCTTTAACTTAGCTCCTTTAGCTGAAGCTTCCATAACTCCTCCAAGTCCACCGTTGACAACCACACAACCCTTCTCAGCCAAAAGCTCTCCGATCTTCATCGCTATCTGATAAAGCTTTTCGTCGCACTTGGATGCACCGACGACACCGATCTGAATCATGGTTGATTATTCTAAGATGCGCTTTAAAGCTTCTACCAGTGCTCGCCTTCAAGATTCACGGCAATTTTTTCCTCCTCAAGCTCACCTTAAGCTAACGTTGAGTATCTGTATTATGTCGCCAGCATCTTCGATCAAATCGCTTACGTTAGTTAGATGTTTTATAAAGTTGTATATGGCCATACCCTCCCAGAAGTTACGGACGTCTTTTTTCATAAGTTTTTTGAATATATCTCTTTTTATAGAATCTACTTCTTCCTCCATTATCCTGATCCTTATCGTTCTGTCCTTTAGATCTTCCTCGGTTCTAAGAGCTTCGAAAGTTTGGAGTAACTCTTCGGCCATCTTTAAGTTAATCTCGGCAATTCTAATGCATTCCGACATTACATCCTCGTCGAGCTTCGGAATCATCATGAACATTATTGTAGCGTCTTCGATTGTGTCCAGAACTTCATCGAGCGTTTCGGCAAGTCTGTAGAGGTTTCCTCTGATCCCCGGCAAAAAAGCACCTTCGTATAGCTTAAGAACAATCTCCCTCCTTACCGAATCGCCGATCTTTTCTATTTCGCAAACCTCTGATACCGAAACCTTGTCGTTCTCTTTTAAACAGTTGCTAAAGATTTCGCAAGCATCTCGAATGAGCGTGATGTGATCTCGAATTAAATCGACTATCTCTTTTTCCTTACCCTTTTCGAACATCTTCCTGAATTTCCAGAACATTGTAATAGTTTGTATTTGGGTCGATAAATATTTTTCACTTTGACTTAACAAATCTAATATAATTGATCATGCTATTTGCAGACATGGTTAAGGTCGGAGTATTCAAGATGGGCGCGATCGGAACGGCCGTTTTATTGGAATACCTTTTGGATGAGAGAGCCGATAGGGAGGATTTGGAAGTTAGAGTTTTAACGACGGGGGCGAAGATGAGGGAAAGCGAGGCGAAGGTTGCGGAAAAGCTCAAGGAGTTCGATCCCGATTTGGTATTGGTCGTCTCTCCCAACGCATCCCTTCCAGCACCGAAGGTTGCAAGGGAGGTCTTCAAAGATAGACCTACGATCGTCATAAGCGATGCTCCGGCTAAAAAGGTCAAGGACGAGCTTGAAGAAGAGGGTTTCGGCTACATACTCGTTACGGCCGACTCTATGATCGGTGCGAGGAGAGAATTCTTGGATCCAACCGAGATGGCGTTATATAACTCATACGTAATAAACGTCCTTGCAAATACAGGAGCGTTGAGGCTCGTGCAGGAGGAGATAGATAGGGTCATCGATCAAATAAAGAAGGGAGAAAAGCCCGAGTTGCCCAAGCTCGTCATTACAGCCCAAAAAGCCGTCGAAGCCGGAAGGTTCAGCAATCCTTACGCAAAAGCAAAAGCTATGGCTTCTTACTTCATAGCCGAAAAGGTGGCGGATGTGACGGTTAAAGCCTGCTTCGTCGAGAAGGATCCCGAGAAATACATACCACTCGTTTGTTCCGCGCATGAGATGATGAGGATAGCTTCAAAATTGGCTGAAGAGGCGAGAGAAATGGAGAAGTCGAACGATACTGTTTTCAGAAGTCCGCATGCGAAGGACGGCAGAATTTTATCAAAAATTAAACTTATGGAAAAACCTGAATAATTTATAATTTATCAATTTTTTGCGAGGGTTTGATAAAAATGAGAAACGTTTATATTCCACTTCTTCGTCGCCTAAAAGATGATGTTAATGGCAACAATACTCGCACTGCTCACGATAACTTCTATGAACGTTCATTACGGATATTCAAACGTAACGGTGACTATAAACTACAAATTGAACGACATCCAGAAGCTGGGCGTATTTCTGTTTGGTGCGAATCAGATCAAGGATGAGGTCACCAAGCTTATAAATGGAACTAATTTCGAGATAGAGAAGGTTGATGTGAACCAAGCGATTCTGAAGTTTAACACGAGTGATTGCGGCAACTATGTGTATTTCAAGGGTGTTAAGCTTAATCGGAAGGTGAACATGACCCTCACTTTTCCGAACAACGTTAGACTCGTATTAAACGATACCGATGAAATACCGGCCGTGTACATGTTTATATTTAACTGAATTTTATATTTAAGTTCCGTAAAGTTAAAATCCTCCTTGCTTAAAAAAATTTTGATGCTAAATCATCTGATGGAGCACGCCCTTTCTATAGCTAAGAAAATAGACTCAAACGTGATTGTAGTAATTTCCCGAAGAGAGCCCGAGGTTAGCGATGACGATGTAAAAATATTTCTCGCCCCGAGAAGTTACGCAACTATGCTCGAAAGCCTCTTTTTTTCGATCGAAGAGGAGATGGGGGAGGAGTTTATAGGAAAAAGCCTTATTGAAAGAGCTACCGCTTTTATTCAGACTAAAGATTATATTTCGACGTTTTTATACTTTAAAGGTGTTGAATTAACCGGAAAGGCGGTAGGTGTCGTCGATTTGGATTCGCTTAAGGGTATAATACTCGTGGAGCTTGAAAAGAGCAAGATTCAAAAGGCTTTGGCTGAGTGTGCGGAAAGGGTTCATCCGAAGGTGCTCAGAGCGGTCTTAAACGTTGCGATGAGCATAGCCCAGAAGGGAAGGGAAGGTAGAAAGATCGGAACAGCGTTCGTGATAGGTGACGTCGAGGAAGTTATGAAGAGATCGAGGCAACTTATACTCAACCCATACGAGTGCCATCCGCCGCATGAAAGAGATATTACGAATCCATCCACTTGGGAGAGTATAAGAGAGTTTGCCCAGCTCGATGGCGTTTTTGTTATCGACGAAGAGGGAATAATCGTTGCCGCCGGAAGGTATTTGGATGTTTCTGGGAAAGACCTCAAGATTAAGAAGGGGTTCGGCGGAAGACATCTTGCGTGTGCCGCAATAACGAGAGAAACGGAAGCGATAGCAGTAGTTGTATCTGAAAGCGGAGGTGACATAAGAGTTTACAAGGACGGAGAGGAGATAATAGCAATAGATGCGAGCATTCTCTGAACGCAAAAAGATTAAATATTGCTCTGGTTACCATCGGATATGTCACTGAGAGAGAAGGTCGAGGAAGTCATAGAAAAGGAAATTCGTCCCGCCTTGATGAAGGACGGCGGAAACATCGCCGTTGTCGATGTTGACGAAAAAGAGGGGATCGTTAAGGTTCAACTGCTCGGGGCTTGTCAGGGATGTCCCCTTTCCTTAATAACGCTTACGATGTTCGTTGAGGAGCATCTGAGAAGTAAGATTCCGGAAGTAAAGAAGGTAGTTCCGGTCTGATATGTCAAGGATACTCTTTATCGATCCTTTTTCGGTTGTAATAATTGAAAATAAGGCTGTTAAAGCTGAAAAAGTAGACGGTAATGTATTCGGTGGATTCTGCAAGTGCGGAGGAATGATGTTCCAGAAAGCGTGGGTCGACGACACTCTGATGATATCTGAATGCGAGCGGTGTTGGAAGGTTGAAGCGTTCCGATTTAACGGAATAAAACTCGTTGAAAGATCCGAAGTTGAGGTAGTATTCCGCCAAAACCTTATAGAATTCCTTAAGGAAATTCTATCTCCTTCGGAATTTGAAGCAGTCCAAAACAAGGCTAAAAACGTTCAATACAACTACAACGCGTTCAGTAGAGCTAAGAAAAAGCTTGAAGAGTTAAAGTTGGATATAGACGAAATCCTAAACTTTATGAAATGAGATACATCAACGAACTACCCGGAACACATCTTTTTAAGTAGCATCTCACCCTCCCTCGTCCCCTTTGCTATCAGAAGGTCTCCGGCATGTATTTTAGTTGAGGCTTTCGGATTTACAATCCACCTGTTACCCCTCTTCACCGCAATAACGTGCATTCCGGTAGTCGTTTCGACCTTCGTTTCTCCAAGCGTTTTTCCGTCCAGCTTCGACTTCTTGCCGACTTCGACCATCGTGATTATTTCGTCGGTTTCTCTCATCGCCTCTTTAAATATCGGATGTATGTCGAGCTTCTGCAGGACTATTTCCGCGATCTCCTTAGCCGAATCCGCAATCTGCTCAGATGAGTTGGCTAAATCGAGAAGTGCCACGAGCGGCTTGATCTTTTCGAAATGCCTACTGCTTCTCAGAACCCAGTGCTGAAGCTCGAACTTCATGTTGTCTATTCTTTCCTCTAAATACGCTACTTCTTGAGCTATGTCCTCGTTGTAGTAGAGAAGCGACGAGTAACTGAGATCAACGGCCAACTCGGAAAGGTTCTTCATCTCTATAACCGTATCTACGGCGTTGTCGAGATCCTCAATCTCAATCTCAATTTTCTCCTCTTTGATCTCCTTCGGCTCGCCAGTTACAAGCTCGAAGAATTTGGGAATTCCCGTTATGTCACCTCTTGCAAACAGAACGTCTCCGATCAAGATCTTCGTGTCCTTGTCTGGATTGAATATCCACTCGAATCCCCTCTTTATGGCTATGACCCTCATTCCCGTTCTCGTATGTAACCTGACCTCTCCGAGGGTTCTATTTGCAACTTCCGAGTTCTCGGAAACCACAGCTTTAACTGACGTCTCTTCTGAATAATATAGGATTAAATTTATAAATTCTTTTGGTAATTTAAATCCTCTAAGTACTAATGTCGCAATATCTCCGGCAGCGTTGCCGATGCGATGTGCGGCATCCGCGATTTGCAGTATCGAAGAGACGGATTCTGCTTCGTCTACTCTTCTTGCGGCTAAAATCGATACGATTCTGATCTGCCTGAGCAGATTGAGGATCTTATCCTCAAGTTCAATAACCTCCTCCGCTATGTCTTCGTTGTCGAAAAGCAATGCGGAATAAGCTAAATCGACCATCAGTTCGGATGTATCTTTTATTTCGACGAGGAGGTCTTTTACCGTCCTACGCATTTGCATCGATTAACGATTCTAAAGGATATAAGGATTTCTAATCGATAACTTCAATTGAAATTGGGTTTCCTCCCTTATCGTAGCAAGCCCAGCTGTCCTCAGTAAATGGATAGCAGACAATTATATGAATAACGCCGTATTTCATGAACATTTGAATATCCTGAGGCGATGGGGAACAGTTCGGTGAGGGATGACTGTGAACCGTTCCGTATATCCTGTAACCTAAGGGGAGCATATCCATGCGGATTATCGCTGATGTTTCTCCGGCTTGAAATGGTAGAAATACTAACTCTTCGATAATTCCTTTCTTCCCGGTAAGCAAAGCTATGAATTCGTTAGGATATGATTCCTTTGCAATTTCCAAAGCAAACTTTAGGACATCCCTTCTGATCTTCATGATAACAACTCGATCAGAATCGACTCGACTTCACCCAGCTTGTCCGCTATAGATCTGATTTCATCTATTTCGAGCTCTCCTTTCTTTTGCAGAGACGCCGGAACGAACATTCCCTCGCTGATGATACCGTTAAATTCCCTCGGCGGAAGGTATGCAATTACTGCGAATGTGTTCGGCTTGAATTCATCGCTGTTAGTTATGATATCCATTCTAAATCCGCAATCAACACTGCAGAGCCAAAGTTTACCGACGCTTTTTCTGTTTACGATTTCACCGCTAAAGAATCTTATCGCCTCATACGGCTTTGAGATCTCACCTCTTTGCATCAGCTTCGGTAGATATGCAAGGTATTCAAGCCAGTAGTCGGCGAGTTTCCAATTGAAATCCTTTTCAGCGTTTTTAAGAATTTCTCGAAGTTCTTTAGCCTTGCTAACGACGTTTTTAAAGTTTTCAAGCTCCAGAAGTTCATCTGGGCTGAGATAGGAGTATTTCACTATATGCATTTCGCTTTGCATATTTCTTATCTCCTTTAAAATTTCCTTCCTTCTTTGAACTTTAACGGCTTGAATTATTCTTTCAAGCTCACTCAAACCCTTTTCAGCGAGTCTGATTCTAAAATCGTTTGCCGTATCCATGAATCCAAAATCATCCAAGGCTATTTTTAACTTTACATACGACTATCGTCGAGTTAAGGGTTATATAGATGGCTGAAAATCGGAGTGATATGGATATTTTGAAGGAGCTTGAAGAGTTCAGGAGAAAAGATATCCCATACTCAAGAGTTTTAGGCTCGATGTGCACGGTTCCTCATCCCATCGCAATTAAAGCTCACAAGATGTTTATCGAGACAAATTTGGGGGATCCAGGAATATTTAGAGGCACAAGAGAGCTTGAAGAAAAACTCGTCAAACTTTTGGGCGAAATACTTCATCATCCAAATGCGAAGGGTTATGTATGTTCAGGCGGAACCGAAGCAAACATTCAAGCCATAAGATCCTTTAGGAATCTCAGAAGGAGTGATAAGCCAAACATCGTAGTTCCGAAGTCGGCACATTTCTCTTTTGATAAGATAGGCGATTTGCTATGCGTTGAGGTTAGAAAAGCCGAGCTCGATGAGGAGTATAGAGTAGATCCAGCGTCTGTGGAATCACTTATAGATGACAGAACGGTTGGAATCGTTGGAATCGCCGGCACAACCGAGCTTGGACAGGTGGATCCCATAGAGGAGCTATCAAAAATTGCCATTGAGTATGGTATTGACTTACATGTTGATGCTGCCTTTGGTGGGCTCGTAATCCCGTTTATGGATAAGATCACTAAGTTCGATTTTGAACTCGAAGGGGTTTCTTCAATTACGGTCGATCCGCATAAGATGGGTATGGCTACGATTCCTGCTGGAGGGATTTTGTTTAGAGATGAAAGATATCTCAAGGCTTTGGAAGTCATGACGCCTTACTTAACATCAAGGTCGCAATGGACTTTAACTGGCACACGTCCCGGAACTGGAGTAGCATCAGCCTATGCTGTCTTAAGATATCTGGGATTTGAGGGTATGGGAAAGATCGTGAAACGTTGCCTCAGAATGACGGAAATAGTTAAGGAGGAGATGGAAGCTTTAGGATTTGAACCCGTAATCGAGCCAATTATGAACATCGTATGCTTCAAAACAGAGCATGCTGAAAAGATTAAGGAAGAGCTAATGAAAAGAGACTGGATTATTTCAACTATATCTAATCCCAAAGCAATCCGACTTGTCATAATGCCCCACGTTACCGAAGAAGTAATTTCAAACTTTATTTCCGAAATTAAAGATGTATTGAAAATTATTGATGTTAGACCGCAATAATTTTAAACCCAAAATGTGTGCAGTTGAATTACCTCAAAACCCCAAGCGGGCAAAAAGCTTAAATATCGACGCCGTGCAACGATAAAATACCTCCCGCAGCTGGGAGGAAGTAAAAGCATAAGTCTTATAAATCTTAAACGGCCAAAATATGTTAGAAACCGCGGGTCCGGCAAGGACCCCGATAGGGCGCTAAGCCCGGGATGAGGGGTAGAGTTCCCACCCGCGGTATAGTGGTGAAGACGTGTCCAATAGGACACGTCTGAGATGGGCTTGCCAGCAGGGTAAACCCAGTGGGCGAGGGGGCGTATTCACCGCCCTTTCTCCCCCGCCAATTCTGGTTGATCCTGCCAGAGGCCGCTGCTATCCGGCTGGGACTAAGCCATGCGAGTCATGGGGCGCGGGCTCTTCGGAGTCCGCGCACCGGCGGACGGCTCAGTAACACGTGGCCAACCTGCCCTCGGGAGGGGGATAACCCCGGGAAACTGGGGCTAAACCCCCATAGGGGATAGGTGCTGGAATGCCCTATCCCCGAAAGTGCACGGTTGCCGTAAGGCGCCGTGCAGCCCGAGGATGGGTCTGCGGCGGATTAGGTAGTTGGCGGGGTAACGGCCCGCCAAGCCGAAGATCCGTACGGGCCATGAGAGTGGGAGCCCGGAGATGGACCCTGAGACAAGGGTCCAGGCCCTACGGGGCGCAGCAGGCGCGAAACCTCCGCAATGCGGGAAACCGCGACGGGGTCAGCCGGAGTGCCCGCGCATCGCGCGGGCTGTCGGGGAGCCTAAACAGCTCCCCATAGCAAGGGCCGGGCAAGGCCGGTGGCAGCCGCCGCGGTAATACCGGCGGCCCGAGTGGCGGCCACTATTATTGGGCCTAAAGCGTCCGTAGCCGGTCTGGCAAGTCCCCCGGGAAATCTGGTCGCTTAACGATCAGGCTTCCGGGGGATACTGCCAGACTAGGGACCGGGAGAGGCCGGGGGTATTCCCGGGGTAGGGGTGAAATCCTGTAATCCCGGGAGGACCACCTGTGGCGAAGGCGCCCGGCTGGAACGGGTCCGACGGTGAGGGACGAAGGCCAGGGGAGCGAACCGGATTAGATACCCGGGTAGTCCTGGCTGTAAACGATGCGGGCTAGGTGTCACCGGAGCTACGAGCTCCGGTGGTGCCGGAGGGAAGCCGTTAAGCCCGCCGCCTGGGGAGTACGGCCGCAAGGCTGAAACTTAAAGGAATTGGCGGGGGAGCACTACAACGGGTGGAGCCTGCGGTTTAATTGGATTCAACGCCGGGAAGCTTACCGGGGGAGACAGCTGGATGAAGGTCGGGCTGAAGACCCTACCAGACTAGCTGAGAGGTGGTGCATGGCCGCCGTCAGTTCGTACTGTGAAGCATCCTGTTAAGTCAGGCAACGAGCGAGACCCGCGCCCCCAGTTGCCAGCGGGTCCCTTCGGGGACGCCGGGCACACTGGGGGGACTGCCGGCGCTAAGCCGGAGGAAGGTGCGGGCAACGGCAGGTCCGTATGCCCCGAATCCCCCGGGCTACACGCGGGCTACAATGGCCGGGACAATGGGTACCGACCCCGAAAGGGGTAGGTAATCTCCTAAACCCGGTCTAACCTGGGATCGAGGGCTGCAACTCGCCCTCGTGAACCTGGAATCCGTAGTAATCGCGCCTCAAAATGGCGCGGTGAATACGTCCCTGCTCCTTGCACACACCGCCCGTCAAGCCACCCAAGTGGGCCATGGGTGAGGCCCGCTCCGTTGGGGCGGGTCGAACCCAGGGTCCGCGAGGGGGGCTAAGTCGTAACAAGGTAGCCGTAGGGGAATCTGCGGCTGGATCACCTCCTAACGG
>WAKM01000044.1 GCA_015523335.1 Archaeoglobaceae archaeon
CTAATAAACATCTAACTTATTTTCAAAAATTTTCGAAACTAACACTTACAGTTATGATTTTTCTCAAGTAATTCGTCAAGCTTTTGAGTGCTATTTCTGATATTCCAAACCAAATCGCTGCAAGCATTTTTAGAGCAAAGTGAATTTCGATAAAAGTAGAGATTTAGACATAAAGTAGAAAAGCCAGGGCCCGGATTCGAACCGGGGTCAGGGGATCTGCAGTCCCCCGCATAGCCCCTCTGCCACCCTGGCTTAATCGATACGTATAGCAAGTGATATATAAGGGTTGTGGAAAGCTCCGAATGAGATGTGAATTTTATATAAATTTACCTCCGCTCGAAGCCACAAATAGAAAAGCTTATATTTATCTTATCCTTATCATGATAATGGTAATCTTAAACTTGTTATTATATTAATGCGTATGTATGACACTGTATGTAATCAAATTTTTCAAGCAATAAATTTTTTTAGTGATTCGTCGACAGTCTAACTGCATACGGGTGATAGACATGCACAAGGAGGAGATCGTGCTTTTGCATTTGGCGTTATTTCACGTAAAGAGATTACTCGAGGATGCTGGCATTGCAAATGGACACTTCAAGCAGTATGACGAACTCGGCGTGCAACCGGTGCATATACATAAGAGCAAAGCAGATCATAAAAAAGCAATAATGCTGTTGTGTAAAGGCATTTCGGAGATATTCAAGGAGAGCCCGCCGGAAGATATTTTGAAGAACCCGAAGATTCAGGAATTGCTTGAGTCTATTGCCCCTTGAGGTCTAAAGCCATTAGATAGGCGTCTTCACCATCGTTGTAGTAGTTTGGGATCACATCGATGATCTTAAATCCATTTTTTTTATACAGTCTTTGAGCGACAACGTTTGAAACCCTGACCTCAAGCAGTATCCTTTCCTTTCCTCTCTGTTTGCATCTTTCTATTGCCGCCTTGAGCAGTTTACTTCCGATTCCTTTTCCCCTAAACTCCCTTTTTACGGCGAATGATATTATCTTAGCCTCCTTGCCGTAGTCAACCAGTGCTATGTATCCCACGACCGCTCCGCCCAGATCGGCTACTATCAGATCGCTTCCGAATGTTACGTAAATGTATGCATCGTAGACGGGATTTCTATCTCCGAAGGCTTCCGCATCTATCGCAACTATGTCCTTAAAGTCCCTAACCTCGTAATCCCTAATCACCACCGATAACACAAAATGTATTTGGCTTCGATTATTTAAGTCATTATGCTTTGCGACGTCATCGTGGAATTCATAGCCAAGAGATACGAAGGAAAACTCGTCGAAGTCGGAATCGGTAACTACCACTGCGTCGCTAAGAAGCTGTCGGATATGGGATTCAAAATCGTCGCAACCGACTTTAGAGCTATCAAAGGACTGCCGGACGAAGTGGAATTCCACGTCGATGACGTAATGGATCCGAATCTTGAGATATACGAGGGGGCTATTCTGATATATTCCATCAGACCTCCTCTCGAGCTCTATCCATACATAGTATCCGTAGCCAAAGCGGTGAAAGCCGACTGCTTAATTCGACCCTTCGGCAACGAATTTGCGATCGATGGCAAGCTGATAAACTACAAAGGCGAAAGATTTTACGTCTGGTTTAGATAGTAGTTGTAAACCGCTGTGATCAATCCGGCAATCATCGGGGCTACGAAGAATCCGGCGACTCCGCCAACTACGGCACCTCCGATGAACGCAAGCATTAGGACTAGGGGGTGGATCTTTGAAGTGTATCCTACGAAATACGGACGGACTATTATTTCGGGTATTATGTATAAAAACACGACTCCAAGAATTAAAAACCATATTGCGGTAGTAACGCTCTTTGTGGCTAAATAAAAAGCAACCGGCAGTATGATCATCCATTCCGCGAATATCGGAATCAAAGCGGCTAAGAACATCAATCCAGAGAGAAGGGGAGTAAGGGGGATGTTGAAGAACATGAAGTATGGTATGCTCGCAAATCCGATCATCATCGCAACCATGAAGTTTCCGAACCACAACCCCAAGAAAGTTTCGTCGATCTCCTTCACGAATTTGCCGAACTCCTCCCTTCTGTCTTCCGGCAGAAGCTTTAAAGTGTTCTCGATAAACCTATCGCCATCTACCAATGAGTAGTAGCAGACTATCGCGGATATTACAAAGTTCATAAGAAACATTATGAACTTCTTAGATACATCAAACGCCGAAAGCTCGAATCTGCTCTTTACAAGGGCTATTAAGCTTGGGATGTATTCCAAAATTTTTTTGATGTATGCATCGCTGATCCCGGCATCCTTCAGCATCTTCACGATGTTGGCTTCGAGCTCGTTCTGATGTGTGAGTATGTATATCGCCTGATTTATTCCTTGAAATATTCCGTAGAACATGAGGAAGAATATCGGAACTATTATTACGAGAGTTGCGATGGCTGAGGATAGCAATCTGCCGATTTTCTTCTCCAATCTCTTTTTAATCGGCTTGGCTACGTATGAGAAAACTACGCCCATCACTATTCCGTCCAAAAGGGGTAGGAAAAAGTAGAACGTGAGCGCAACGATGATGATAACCGCTACAACGAGAGCGATAGCCCATTTTGTTTCGTCGTTCAAACCTTACCCCCCTAAAATTTTGAATACAACGGCTTAAATCTTTACTTCTTGAGGAAGCTGAAAAATCTCTTCTTCTTTTCTTCGATCTTCGCTTCAACACCAGCGATCTTCGCCGCAAGCTCCCTTATAGCCTTGGATGCCGGGCAGTCCGGGGATCTTAGCACAACCGGCTGTCCGAAGGAGACCGACTTCTTCACTTCCGGATCCTCTGGAATGACAGCTAAAACCTCGCCGCCCAATATCTTTTCGATCTCCTTTCTATCCATTTCAAAACCGCTCTTTGTCCACCTGTTCACGACTATTCCCGTCAGCTGTGTCTTCAGTTTTTCCGCGATTATCTTCGTTTTCAGAGCGTCGGTAACTGAGGATATGTCCGGATTCACTACGAGCAACAATTCTTCAGCAGATTCCAAACCGACGAGCGTTATCTTGCTCAAACCGGACGGACAATCGATCAGCACGAACTCGGTTTTGTCCATTAACTGTGCCACGACATCTTTAATCAAATCTGGATCGGCAGATTTAAGCCTGTCGAAGCTTAAACCGGCTGGAATGACCTTAACACCGCCCGGCCCGGTGTATATAGCATCCTTAACCTTCGCCTCTCCAGCTAAAACATCTTGCAATGTGGTAGGCATACCCTCCATACCCAAAACCAGCTCCAAGTTAGCCATAGCCAGATCTATATCGATGAGAGTGACGTCTTTACCCAATTCGGCAAGAGCTACACCCAAATTGGCGGTGACAACTGTCTTACCAGTTCCGCCCTTGCCGGATGCGACGGCGATAACTCTCGTCATTGTTACTCTGCCTAAAGAAATAATTATATTTAAATTTTAGCGATTTTTATCCGTGAGACTTAGGGATGTCTTCGTTAGACTGCTGAGGAGATGGGAAATTGAGTTTATCTCCACTAATATCGATAGAATAATCGAAAGCGACGACGTCCTTCAGATGATGTCCGTATGGGTGGCGAACGGTAAGGCTAACGTTTGCAGAGGACACAGGGGATTGGCTTTCGACCTGAACGGCAACAGGATCGATGTTAAGGCTCGGGCTTTCGTCGGAAGATGCGATGATGCGATATTTGGAAGGGAAGAGCTTTTGAACGAGGCAGAGAAGGAATTCTTTCCGTATATAGTCGTAGATTGCTCGTTCTTCGAGAAGCACATTGAGAAGGAGAGAAGGAAACTTCTGCTTCAGATTTCGCAAACCCTCGGAGTTATAAGGAGATACATGTGGGATGAAAGGCTCGTCATTACGGCTTTGGATTGTGGAGTTGGTGTTTACTATCCGTCGACCGCCAAATTCATAAAGGATAAGGGGATTGAAGACATCATACTGCTCGATCCGTTCGGTGAGGAGGTTTTTGAAGGGCAAAGGGCTGATTGCTACATAATAGGCGGAATAGTCGATAAGGTCGGAAACAAGACCGGATGGACTTCGAAGATAGGCAAGATGCTTAGAAATGAAGGAATAGAGTTCAGATCTATGAGGATACTGCTCAGGGGGGACATAGTGGGAGTTCCCGACAGGATAAACACGATAGCCGAGATCGTTCTTAGGGTCGTGCTTGATGGAGAGGACGTGGAATCCGCTGTAAGGAGCGTTCAGAGCAGACTCGTTGCGAGATGGAGGCTCAGGAAGGAACTGCCAAAGCACACAATTCGAATAGACATAAACGGGAAACCCTTTAGAGTTGTTAGGAAATCGGAATTCGAGAAGTTCGACTGGCTGAATTTGGAAAGGAGAGACTTCTACGAAGTTTGCTCGGAACTGGGCTATTTGGTTATAGACGATTGCAAGCTGGAAGAAATTGTTAAAAACGCGGAATGGGATGAGAAGAAGAGGAGGTTCGTCGTAAATGTTTAGGGTTATTCCGGCGGTGGATCTGAAGGGGGGCAAAGTCGTTAGGCTTAGACAGGGGAGAGAAAACGAAGTTACGATTCAGCTTGAGAATCCGGTTAAAGTAGCTGAGATGTGGATTGAGAAGGGTGCGAGAGTTTTGCACGTGATAGATTTGGATGGAGCTTTTAAGGGAAGGTTGAGGCACGAAGATGAGATATTGGAAATCAGAAGGAGAATAAAAGCGGAGATGCAGGTTGGAGGGGGGATTAGGAGCGTAGAAACCGCAAAGCGGTTGCTCGATGAAGGAATAGATAGGGTCATCCTCGGAACGATTGCGATAAGGAACGTTGAAGATGTAAAGGGTTTGGCTGAGGAGTATCCGAAGAGGGTTATGATAGCCGTGGATGCTAAGAAGGATAGGATCGTAGTTGAAGGCTGGAAGAAGCCGACGGAATTTTCTCCACTTCAGATCGCGAAGCTATACGAAGATCGCGAAGTGTCACTTCTATACACCAACGTCGATGTGGAAGGGCTTGTATCTGGAATAGTTCTCGAGAAGATAAAGGATTTGGTCGAGAAAACCGATCTGCCGGTTTACGTTGCAGGGGGGATTGCTACGAGGGATGACGTTGCAAGGGTTAAGGAAGCAGGAGCGGTAGGAGTAGTAATAGGTTCTGCACTATACTTGGGAAGGCTTAAGCTTGAGGATATTTTGGATTTGGAGGAGGACTGACATGATAGTGAAGAGAAAAGCCGTAGTTAGAAGGAAAACCGAGGAGGTGGACGTTACGGTTCTCATTGATTTAGACGAATCCGGTGCAAGGATTGGCACGGGCATTCCGTTCTTCGATCACATGCTAAAGAGCTTCGCAAAGTATTCGGATGTGAGGCTTGAGATCGAAGCTAAGGGGGATTTGGACGTTGACGAGCACCACACGATCGAGGATGTCGCGATCGCTATGGGCGTAGCTGTTAGAAGAGCTTTGGGTGATAAAGTCGGAATAGCGAGGTTCGGGGATGCGATAGTTCCGATGGACGACGCACTCGCAATATGTGCAGTTGATATAAGCGGGAGGGGATACTTCAATTTCGACGGAAAAATCGACGATTCGGGGATTAAATTCGAGAACTTCGTCCACTTCTTCGATACCCTATGCAAAAAGGCTGGAATGAACGTTTACCTATCGGTTAAGGGCTTCAACTCTCACCACATGATGGAAGCCTGCTTCAAAGCCTTCGGAATAGCTTTCGGCAAAGCTGTAAGGATTTCGGGCAAGGGGATAAGGAGTGTAAAGGGCGTGCTCGATTAGATCTTCTGCAGTATAAGTCTGAAGTATCCTACGAACGGTATCCTGAACTTCGCGACTCCGATTATCCAAGAAACTTTAACGGGCTGGATTCTCATCCCGTTAGGTAACTCAGCGAGCTGATCGGGAATGGGATTGTGATCTCCTTGAGTTATGTAGCCGGAGCTTTTCGCAACAACGTTTGATAGTATGAGTTTGCCCGTTTTGTGATCTAAAATCGGAATTCTGTCTCCCTTATTCACCCATGCTATGACTCGGTGAATTATGGGGGTTATTCTTTTGTCGCCGTTCGGATAGTATACGATGACATCGCCGTAGTCTCCGAACATCTTGTAGTCTTTTTGCTTCCCTTCGACCCACGTTACTATCTTCGTCCTGCTCGGACTTACGAGTATGACAACATCGCCTATGTGTAGATGGGGCTCCATGCTTCCCGATTGCACTGCAACCATGAACGGCCAAGTTCCGGTTAGAGCAATGCCCACTCCGATTATTATCGCTACAGTCAGCAGTGTCGTGATTACATCCTTCGCTATAGCTTTAAAATCGATGTCCATGCAAGGAGCTAACACCGACGTAATTAAAACGTTTGTGCCGTCGATCTTATTCCTTTTATTATTTTTATTTTATTGTTAATGAGCAAAAATGAGTAACCGAAAGCGTTAAGGTTACGGAGCCGATGTATGGTATATGCACCAAGGAGTCGACAACAAGCTCATCGTTGCCAAATTTGCAATGCACGGTTACAATATTCACCCTTCAGCCGTAGAAATCCTTAAAAAGAACGTGAATCCTCAGAACATCGATTTCGTAATCTCTCACATCTGTAAACTTGTTAACAGTTTTATAATTACTCCCGATGATATAGTTTCCGTTTTGGATACAATCAAGGAGTTCGAAAAGAAGGTTAGAGATGCGGAGAAAAAAACTAAAACCAAGGTTGAGGAAGTCTACAAGCACAGCGAAGGGATCAAGATAAGGGACATAACCGGCAGATCTTCGTGCGAGGGGAGTATAGAAGATTTCGTAGCCTACTTCAATTCAAGGTTCGAGAAGCTGTCCAAGATTTTGAGAAAGAGGATAAGACCCACTCCAATTTCGGCGTTGCACAGGCTTAACGGAGAGCAGGTTGAGGTTGTAGGAATAGTCAATTCAGTAAGAGAGACTCAAAACAACTCGGCAATTATCGAGCTTGAGGATAAGACGGGCATAGTAAACGTTGTAGCTACGGATAGGCTTAAGGATCAGGCTTTGGAGCTTTTGGGCGACGAGGTGATCGGAGTTATCGGGACGGTAAGGGGGAGAAACATAATAGCGGATAGAATAATATTTCCGGATGTTCCGATGAAGGACAGAGCCAAGTTCGATTTCGGAGTCGTTTTCATATCCGACACTCACTTCGGGAGCAAGGAATTCCTGCAGAAGGAGTGGAACATGTTCATCAACTGGTTGAACGGGGAGTGCGAGGAAAAAAAGGTTGCCGAATTGGCTGAGAAGGTAAGATATGTGATCGTTGCGGGAGATATAGTCGACGGTGTTGGAATATATCCAGATCAGGAGAAGGATTTAGCCATCTTGGACATCTACAAGCAGTATGAATTTGCCGCTGAGCAGTTAGATAGGATTCCGGAAAATATCAAGATCATCCTTTCTGTGGGCAACCACGACGCGATAAGACAGGCGGAACCTCAGCCAGCCTTACCGAAAGAGTATCGCGATCTCTTCTCCAAAAATGTCATACACGTTGGAAATCCTGCTTACGTGGAGTTAAACGGCTTGAAGGTTCTTATCTATCACGGCAGAAGCCTGGATGATATAATCACGAGAATCCCGAGGTTGAGCTACGATAGACCTCACGAAGCCATGATTGAACTCCTGAAGAGAAGACACCTCTCGCCGAGATACGGTGAGAGATCACCGATAGCTCCAGAAAAGGAAGATTTGCTCGTAATAGACGAAGTTCCGGATATTCTGCACTGCGGACACGTTCACACTTACAGCGTCGGAGTTTACAGAGGCGTAATTCTAATAAATTCGAGCACGTGGCAGTCTCAAACGGAGTTCCAGAAGAAGGTCAACCTTAATCCGATGCCGGGAAACGTGGCGGTTTACTACAACGGAGGCATCGCGAGGTTGAGATTTTGCAACTAAAAAATTCAAAAGCACATCGGCTATAAGTCTCAAGCTTAGATCATCGCACGACAAACATGGTTTACATATTCTGAAAGCATTCAATGGAAAGCATGGTTAATAATACTGGTTTCTCCTTATGTGATCCATTTCATCGAAACATATTGCTGGCAAAACTCCAGATTTTTCTTTTTCTTGATGTAGTAAATGATCAGGAATTTGAATTCGTATAACAACCACCAACTTTTTTATAAGGTTATTATACAAAATAACATCATCACATAGAAAAAATTGACCAAATACATACTATTCGAATTCGGCGAGAAGGTTGTAAAAAGGAAAGAAATTGATGATCTCGAAGATAAATGTATTCATTGTTAAGCCACAAGCGGAATTTTACAGATTTGTTGAAAGATTTGTGGACTTGCTTAAAGAGAGTGGAAAATCTGTGATGATGTAAAGCTAAAATGTTAAGGGTGTTTATAATCTTTTCAGAATTTGGTAAATTTTTGGTTGATGTTTGATAATGTTAGAACTTTTAATATGTATTGTGTATATCAGTTAATCTTTGTTAAGCAATATTTAACTGTCATTAAGCTAAAAACAGCGTAATTGGCGATTATTGTATTACACATACACAAAAGTAGATAAAGTAGAAAATGTAACATTCATAAAGTTAATAAAAATTGTAAAGCGCTTAAATTGATACTAATGTGATGTAAGTAATATATATATCTACTTTTACCATTGAATAATCGTACAGTATTGGAGGTGAAATGATGGGTTATGAAGAATTGCTCTATGATGAGGAAGAAGAGTTTGAGAAAATTGTCCCAAAGGTAAAAGAACTTGTAAGGATAGATAAAAAACTGGAAAACCAAAAATACTTCATCAAAGCGAACTATCTCAAGCCGAAGTCATTGCATGTTATTTGATAGGAAAATTTTTCTCGAAAAAATTGAACTTATCTGAAACTGAAACTGCAAACGCTTCAGAAATTTCAAAGGAATTAGGTATCCCGCAAAAGGTCGTGAACACTAGATTAAATGATTTAAGGAAAGCAGGCATAGTTGAAAGAGTCAAAAGAGGAGAATATAAAATC
>WAKM01000045.1 GCA_015523335.1 Archaeoglobaceae archaeon
GAACAAGTTTTGGTTTGTCTATTATGTGGAGCATACTCAAAGCTCTAAGAGAAAATCCTCAAATTCTCATCGAATCACAAAAAAAGAGAGGAGAAAACGTTGAAATAGTTGAAAAAGCAATAGAACTGGACAAACTATGGAGACAAAAGCTTAAGGAGTTAAACAGGCTAAGGCACGAGAGAAACAAGCTTTCTCAGGAGATAAAATCCGCTCCGAAGGAGAAGAAAGCCGAACTGATTGCAAAAGCCAAAGAAATCTCGGAACTCGTTAAGAAAGGAGAGGAAGAACTCAGAAAGATAGAGGAAGAGCTCAACAAGGTTCTGCTTTCGATTCCGAACATACTGCATGAATCTGTTCCAGAAGGAAGGGATGAGAACGATAACGTGCCTATAAGGTTTTGGGGTAAGCCGAAGGTTTACAAGGAGCATTTGGATCAATTTTTAGAGCAAACGAAAGGTTTCGATGTCGAATACGAAGTAATCGATAAACCACCTTTGGGGCATGCCGATGCGGTCGAGAAGTTCGGCTGGGCGGACATAATGAGAGCTGGAAAGGTTGCCGGTTCGAGGTTTTACTACCTCTTCGACGATTTGGTTTGGCTGGATTTCGCCCTAACATGCTACGCCCTGGATTTCCTCGCCAAGGAAGGATTCAAAATCGTTAATCCGCCTTACATGATGAGAAGGGAAGCCTATCAGGGGGTTACGGCTTTCAGCGATTTTGAGGAGGTTATATACAAGATAGAAGACGAGGATCTTTATCTGATCGCGACTTCCGAACATCCCCTCGCGGCTATGCACATGAACGAGGTGCTTGAAGAAGACGAACTTCCTTTGCTTTACGCCGGAGTAAGCCCGTGCTTCAGGAAGGAAGCCGGAGCTCACGGAAAGGATACTAAAGGAATATTCAGGGTTCATCAGTTCAACAAGGTGGAGCAGTTCGTTTATTGCTTACCAGATCAAAGCTGGGATTGGCATGAGAAGCTTATAGAAAACGCCGAAAAGCTTTGGCAAGGCTTGGAAATTCCTTACAGAATCGTGAACATATGCTCGGGAGATATAGGTGTAGTTGCGGCGAAGAAATACGACTTGGAAGCTTGGATGCCCGCTCAGGGCAGATACAGAGAGATGGTATCATGCTCAAATTGCACAGACTGGCAGAGCTACAGGCTTAACATAAGGTTCGCTGAAGAGAGGGGAAAGCCTACGAAAGGTTTCGTTCATACGCTGAATTCCACTGCTATAGCCACAACGAGGGCTATCACAGCCATAATCGAAAACTACCAGCTTGAAGACGGTGGAGTTGAGATTCCGAAGGTGCTGAGAAAGTATCTCGAGCCCATAGAATGCGCTCCGAAGGAATACATCGAGCCCAAGAGAACTAATTGATAGTGATGCAATACTGTTGATGAAGTATTTTAAATAATGCAATATCACGGCCAATTAATTTTTATAAAAAATAAAAATGGTATTATTAAATTTAAATAAATACATCATCATAATCTCCTTAGTATATATGCAGTTGATATTAGTCCGGCGATGGCAAAGATCGCCTCGAATCCAGGTGACTTCTTCGTTGGAGTTGGTGTCGGCTTGGGTGTCGGAGTTAGTGTCGACGTGGGTGTGGGTGTTGGAATTGGCGTCAGCTTAGGTGTCGGAGTTGGCGCAGTAGTCGGAACTGGGGTGGGTGTTGGAGTAGATAATTGTTTAGGAGTGGGTGTCGGAGTTTGAATATAATTAATAAACTGACCACCACCACTGGTGCTCAGCGGTAAAACTGTTATGTATGTTGTTTTAGTCAGCTTTTCCCCTGCTACATTCGTATAAGTTGCGAGAATCTTGATAGTGCCGCCATACATAGTGAATATTTTAAACAAGGCAATTCCGTTCTTGTTCGTAATCTTTGTAATTGGTTTAATTCCGCAACCCGATAAAGTAACTCTACAGCCTGATAACGGATTCCCGGCGGGATCTACAACTTTTACGGTTATATCACTCCATCCAGCATAAATTTTACTTGGTGCTACTATTCTTATTCCAGTTATACTGGCAATTTCTGGTGAAGGATCATTGACGACTAAGGCTCTATACGTCTCGTTTGTTTTCAACTCCGCATTTAGTGCTATGCGAGTTCCATCCCGAACCGATGGACTGGCAGTAACGTAAACCGCGAGCTTGTATGTTCCGTTGTTTGGAACAACGGCGTTAAGCTTTACGCTGATCGGAAAACTAACAAAAGAGTTGTTGTATCCTAACAATGTTCCGTCGGTCGCGTTTCTGACGGTAACATTTACAATATCCTTAATCGTGCCAACACTCATTCCAGTTACGTTAAGCCACCTCAACTGCTCACCAGTTACATCGTTCATGTTCTCGGCGTAAGTTATGTTGTATGCCAAATAAGTTTCCCCCGGATGCACGTAAGTTACGGGAGAATCTCGAACGGTCGTTACGGAGAGGATTTGGAACTTCAGATCCTTGCTGTCTCCTGATCCCTGACTTATCACTATCCCCTGTGCCGGTATCTCAACTTGATAATGGATCCGATTCTGGGGAATGTCCGAAGACAGGTTAAGCGTTAGGAAGTATCTGTTAACATGTCCAGCGGGTATGAGCGAGTTCACAGTAAACGTTACGTTAACGTCACTCGGGCTTACTATCTTTTCGAGCGGGGTGTCCTGATTAACATCGAGCTTACCGTTTCCATTTGTATCGTTCCAGAGAATATAGCTTTCGATATAATCCTTCGTTAGCGTTGTAATCGGAGTAACCTTAAACGTTATCGATCTAAGGTATGTATTAACGCTATCGTTTGCGGGATCAACCGTGACATTCGCAACTATGACGAACTTCTGGCCTTCGGATGCGTGAGCGAAAGTCGGATGAACATGAGCATCAAGGACGTTAATCGTCTCAGGATATGGATCGCTCGCATACAAAACTTCGCTTTCGTTGTCTCTGACAGTTACGTTGAACGATATGTTCTTTCCGTCGATTAATCCACTTGTGCTTGCAGTTACGCATATCATAATCTTATACGAGCTGTTGTCGGGAACCGTAACGTTCAGCGGAATGGTTACGGGAAAACTACTTATGGGTCCCGTGTAGTTCAGCAAGGAACCGGTGGTTGCGTTCAGTATCGTAATATTCATTATGTTGCTCGGCTTCGCAAGATTGATTGCGGATTTGTTCCAATCGATAGATATACTTTGAATCGTGGATCCGTCAGTATCACTCGTTCTTTCGTAATACGTAACGTTAAAGGCTGTAACAGTTTCACCCGGAGCAACCAGTGTTACGGGAGTCGTATCCTCTTCCGCCTTCACTATCGTTAGATAAGTCGGACTTACTTTTGTATCCGAGTCACCCGTTCCCTGATCTATCACTATGTTTTGAGCAAAAATCTGTAGCTGATAGCGGGCACCAACCTTAGCTCCACTTACATTTATCGTCAGGAAGAAGTGATGGTTCGTAGCCCCAGCTGGGATTAGAGCTGTGAGGTTAGTAAAGCTGACGTTAAGCTTACCTCCGGGTTCGGTAGCTATGGGTTGATCGGATGGATCGAGTTTACCGTTTCCGTTTGTGTCGTTCCATAGCGTGAAGCTCTTTATGCTATTTGGGCTTAGATTTGTTATGCCGGTGATGTTGAATGTTACAGCATCGAGATGCGTGGAAACGGAGTTATTACCGGGAGTTATCGCCAAATTTGCGACCACGATGTTATCCTGATTCTGGGCAGCGTATTCATCCGTTACGTTCAGCGTAGCGTTTAGAACGTTGATTATCTCGGGGGCAGGGTCATTTGTAATATCTGTTGCGGTAGCCCCCGAAGAAGTATTGTAAACATACTTTAAGGTTGCATTGAACGCTATTTGTTTACCATCAACTAAATTTGTAGTATTTATAGTTATTTTAACAGAGATATTAGCGTAACCACCATCTGAAACTTGGTAGTTATGAAGGCTGATGTTTATTGGAAAGCTTGAAGGGTTACTTACGTAAGCGATTAGTTCACCAGACGTTTCGTTCCATAGCGAAATATTGACAATATTAGTAAGCTCAGCTGGGTTATCTACGACTGAAAGATTCCAATAAGAAATGTTAAACCATGTTAAATTAGTAGGACCAGAAGTCGTTGGATCTGTGAAGTTTATCCAAAAAGATATATATGTTTCACCTGGTGCTACATAAACTACTGCACTGTCTGATATAGTAGAATTTTGTGCATTGGCCGTTCCTACCGCTATTAATAGTATCAAAGCAACCAATATTCCTATTTTTATCATCCCATTCTTCATAATCATTGTCCTCCTTACCATTTCACAGTCTTAACAATCCGTTTAATATTATTAAATTTTTTCTTACCAATTGGTCAAAATTTACAGAAGTTAATATAATTATACTATTATAATTAATCATAACTAAAATAAATTTTGGCCATAGCTTAAATGATTTTTTATCTCCCAGCATCAATCCCCTAATATTAAAGTCAGCAAAAAATCGTTGCATGTTTCGAAAGTAAAGAATTTTGACAACTACCCTACGAACTAATTATTCGGTTACCTTAGAATGATGAGTTTGAGTTAAATAATTTCGCTCAGGGATAAAACGTCCTTGTAGACTTTATCCCTAAGCTTTTTATCCTCCGTAACGAGTGTGTCCGAGTGTTCCATTGCGAGTTGAACGTAGATAGCATCGTAAAACGTAATCCCGTATCTATTTGCAGTTTTAAGCGTCTCCACATAATCCGGTTCGGTTAACTCTATCTTATCAACTACACTCATCAACGTCTTTAGAAATTCTAAGCCGGTCATTAAATCCATGGTTTTATGTAGATAAACTTCCTTCCACACGACATTCCCCAACTCGTATCTTACGAGCTGTGATGACTTCGCATTCCTTAGAACAGTGAGTTTCTTGTTTTTGACCGCTAAGAATATTGAATTGGCATCCAATATCATCTTTCCCTGTCCTTCCTTATGGATTCAACGACCTTCTCGATTGGTATCCTACTAAGAATTTCATCGAATTTTTCGATTTCTTTTTCCAATTCCTTAAGTTCTATTTCCCTTGCTACTTCAATTAAAGCTTCTTTCATAACCTTGCTCGGAGATACTCCAGCCCTTTCGAGTTTTTCTTTAATCTCCCTCGGCATTTTCACGGATTATCAAGTAGCACGGTAAGAATATAAGGTTTTGAGGGTTTACCTCATATCATTTCCTTGACCTTATCAACTATCTTCGGCAAAACTTCGCCGGCCTTTCCGTGCAAGACGATGTCGAAAAGCCAGTCCTTATCGGTTAGATCGGCATTCACCATAACAAGCTTGGCACCGCTATCTTTGGCTATGAAAGGAATACTCGCGGCCGGATAAACTTGCAGAGAAGAACCGACCACAACGAATACGTCCGATCTCTTGGCCTCCTCAATCGCCTCGCTCAAAACTTCTTTAGGCAAGGCTTCGCCGAAGAAGACTATCCTCGGCTTCAGATACGGACTTCCGCATTCGTCGCATACAACTTCGCCCCTCTCAATTCTACCAACCAAGTCGTCCCATCTGTATATTTTTCCGCAATCCAAGCAATCGACGAATTTCAACGAGCCGTGAAGCTCGAGAACTCTTTTACTTCCGGCTTTCTGATGCAGCATGTCGATGTTCTGAGTAATTACAGCTTTTACGATTCCCATTTTTTCAAGCTCCGCAATAGCGTAATGTCCGGCATTTGGCTTGGCTTTCGTCTTCAAAATCAACTCTCTTGCGAAGTTCCAGAAAGCTTTGGGATTCCTCATGAATCCCTGAATTGAAGCTACTTCTTCGGGATCGAACTTCTTCCACAGCCCGTTCTTTCCTCGAAACGTCGGAATTCCGCTTTCAGCCGAAATACCGGCTCCAGTGAAAACCACCGCATACTTCGAATTGGCAAGGAGTTCGGCGATCCTCTCTATTAGCCCGTCCATTAAAATTACTTTGCGGATTAGAGGCTTATTAAGTTGGCTACGCGAGAATGCTTTTAGTAACGGTTTATACCAAATAGGCGGACTGGGATAGGCTTTAAAGCTGAAGCCGGGTAACCGGTTTTGAGAGGTTACTCAACAAAGGAGCCGATAAAACTTGCAGACGAAAATATTAGCGTTACTTTTTTGGAAATATTTTTAGAGAAGTCTCTAACGTTTTTTCCGCAAAGAACATGGTTCATCGATCACACGGCTTCGAAGAAAAACTTTATTAATTCTCCAAAAATCATTGCTTAGCATGGCGAGAAAGAGAAAGGCGAGGGTAAAGGACAAGTGGAGTCAGAAGAAATGGTTCACACTCATAGCACCGGAATACTTCGGTATGGCTGAGATAGGAGAAACACCGGCGGACGATCCTAACAAAGTCATAAACAGAACGGTTGAGATAACTTTAGCCGAGCTCACAAACGACTATTCAAATCAGAATCCATACAAAAAGTTGATCTTTAAAGTCTACAAAGTTTCTGGAGAGAACGCATACACGAAGTTCCACCGCTTCGAAATGATGAGAGAATACATAAACAGTTTGATAAGGAGGAGAACGAGCAAAATAGATGACGTAATCGATGTCGTTACCGCAGACGGCTACAAGCTCAGAGTCAAGCCAGTTGCATTTACGATAAAAAGGTGCAAGACTTCTCAGAAGAGCGCGATAAGAAAGATCATGAGAGAGATAATTGTAAACAACGCGAATCAGAAGAACTTCGTCCAATTCTTGCAGGAGTGCATTTTGGGTAGGATTCCTTCCGAAATCTACAAGAACGCAAAGAAGATATATCCGCTTAGGAGAGTGGAGATAAGGAAGATCGAACTGCTCGCGGAGCCAAAGCCGCAGGAGGAGGCTCAGCCGGTAGAGGTTAAGAAAGAAGAAGCAGAAGCAGTTGCTTCTTAACATGGATTTTTCAGATTTTAGAAAATTCGTCCTTAGAGTTGGATATCCCATTCACTGCGTTCATTGTGAGGGTTTGGATTTATCGATTGAAGAGCCTAAGCATCACCCATCTTACGAGATCACAACGAAGTGCAACCTGAACTGCGTCTACTGCTATTCAAAGGTAGCGGTGCTGAATAAAACCGCTCCTAAGCCGGGTTACTACGGTGATCTAAATCCCAAGGCGATTACAATATCCCAATACGGCGAACCGCTTTTGGCTGGAGTCGACAGGGTTGCCAAGATAATAGAAAGGCTGAGGGAGAGATTTGGAGATGCCAGAATAGATCTTCAAACAAACGGCACGATTGATTTTACGGATTTGGACGGACTTATCAATATAGCAATGATAAGTTTAGATACCTCAAACGCCGAAAGCTATGAGGTTATTACCGGTTCGAATAAATTTAACGATGTAATTAACAATATAGAGAAGGCAGTCGACATGGACTGCACGGTTACGGTTAGATCCGTCTTTTTACCCGGTATAAACGACGAAGAGTTGGTTAAGCTTGCGGAGATGCTCGGTGAAATGGGTGTCGACGAGCACTTCGTTCAGCCTTGTTCGGTTTACAACGAATGCTTGAAAGATTTGCAGAAACTCGGCTTCGACTTGGAGAAATCCGAAAGCCTTTACGATTACCTTCGGATCGTTTACAGATGCAGCGAATTCGTTGAGACCGTTATTCCGGGCTGTATAAAGGTTATTTTGGACGAAATACTCAAGCAGTTGGGGGATTTTAACGATTTAAAATTCGTTAGAAGGAGTGCGATCGCAAGAAAACCTCCGAAAATAAGAAGAGATTGGAAGTTCGTTATTGAATGAAATGTATAATCTTAAACATAAATTATCAATTTATATTATTGCAATAAAATATGGTAAAGTAAGACAGTAAGCTTAAATTACTATTAAAGATACTATACTAACATGCATACTACGAAAATAGTAAAAGTTACCAGAAACTATCAGGTTACAATTCCAGCAGAGATCAGAAGTAAGCTCGGAATCAAAGAGGGAGATTATCTTAAAGTGGATTTAGAAGGAAACAAAATTGTAATTGTAAAATTGGAGCAAAAGAGAAAAACTATAAAGCTTGGCAAATCGCTCGATGTTGAAGAAATAGAGAGATGTATTGAGAGGGGAATGAAAGAATGCATGCAGTGATAGACACAAATGTATTAATATACGATGTAGTTGAAGACTCAAAATATCATAAGAGTGCTAAGGAGCTTTTGGACGATCTTGAGCAATGGCTAATTCCGACGATTACCATATACGAGTTCGTCTGGTTCTTCAGAGGCCAAAATTTTAACGCTGACGAAACCAAAGAACTTTTAGAGCAATATATGAATTCACCCAAATGCAAAGTCGTCCCCGACAACGGTGAATTCACAAATAGGGCTTTCGAATTGCTAAAAGGTTCGTCTCTTTCAAGATTTAACGATATGATTATCTTAGCTGTTGCGGAAAGATACAAAGTCATAGCAACGTTTGACAGAAAGCTACGGTCTAAAGCCAAAAAGCTCGATATCCTAATTCTACCGGAATCGCTGTAGCTCTCATGAAACCAATCTTTTCTCGATGTATCTTCCTCTCAGCTCGATCTCCTTGGCCCTCTCAAGAACTTCATCGGCCTTCTCGTATTCTTCCTTATAGCCTTCGATGAAAGCCTCCTTAAGCTCCTCCCAGTTGTCGAAGCCGGCTTTTAGAGATTCGAAGTAAACGTGCAGATCGACACCCTTAGGCTCGACCCTATCCTCTATAAACGAAAGACCGAAGTCCACGAAGTATATTTTACTGTCGCTCAGTATCATGTTCATCGGCGTTATATCGCCGTGAATTATCCCGGCTTTGTGCAATCTGGCAACCATCTTTCCGATCTCCCTGCTGATCTCCTTGCTCATCACGTTTTTTACGGGCTCCCCCTTAATCCTTTCCATGATTATCTTATCCCCTTCGATGTCCAAGATTATCGGAGTCGGAACGCCATGTCTTCTTGCTAATGCAATTATCTTAGCTTCCGTTCTCGTCCTGCTTCTCCTTAAGCTTTGGTCCAGCTTCGGATGTCTGTAACGCTTAGGTTTCCGAATCTTCTCAACGACGTTCTCGTAAATCCTTACCTCCGCCTCACCGCCCAAATAAACTTTGATAAGCTTCCCGTATTCCACGATGATACCTAATTCGAACGTAATATATTTTTTTACCTGAAATGCGGAACGAAGCCGTATTTCTTGTATATCTCCTGAGCCTTCTTCGACCTTATGAATTCCAAAAATCTCTCGGCATTCTCTGGATTCGGAGCGTTCTTCAGTTTCGTGATGTAATAATTAACCTTATCCCTCATATCCAATTCCTC
Organism: Archaeoglobaceae archaeon; assembly: GCA_015523335.1. Classification (GTDB taxonomy): domain Archaea; phylum Halobacteriota; class Archaeoglobi; order Archaeoglobales; family Archaeoglobaceae; genus WAKM01. The sequence goes on from WAKM01000045.1 coordinate 9,303, forward strand.
CCCGACTTCTATGAAGTCCAGAGGCAAACCCTTCATCTTCGCATACATAGCTTCCGTCGCCCAAACCGGTCCAACGTCGCAAATCCCCTTCATGAGCCTTTCCGGAGTCTCCCTATGATGAACAGTCGTAAGCATCGTAGTCCCATTTTCAACCTTCTCCTCCATGATCATTCTTACAAGCTCATCCCCTCCGGCTCTTCTATACATTTCTATTATGTATTTCGCGATGTCTTCGTTTTCCGGATTCGGCTGAGATATACGGACATCATCCCTCGCTAAATCGAATACTGATCTAATTCCGGCCGGATTGTCCTTCGGAACCATCAGAACTATCCTGTTGCGGAGGTAAACGAAATAATCGTCGATCAATCCCTTCTCCTTCAAAAGCTTCATGGAATCCTCGCTGACCGATGAATATACATCCGGAGTTCCGGGCAAAATCGTATCTCTAAACTTTGCACCTCCGGCAAGAATCTGTCTCAGCATAAGCCTCGGCGGAAGAGTTTCGTAGAATATCCTCTCTATGCCGGTTTCTTCCTTAAAGGCTCGGATAAGATCGTTCATCACCATGAACTGGTTTCCAGCCATGAAAAGTATAAGTTCGGCCTTATCCAAGTATTCCAATCCGTGAATATCGTCAGCCCTTTCGCTTGGAATTACGGGCATTTCCATAAGCTTATGGATGTCACTGCAATCGATAACGTTTTCGGAAGTCGAATCAACGCTCCGCATGCTTGATATCTATTTCAACGATGTCACCGACTTTCAAATCGAGAATTTCATACTGCTCGAATTCCAGAGTGATGAAAGCGTCAAAAGTCGTCAGTTCTTCAAGCTTCTTCGACACGGCCATCCCCATCTGCATGCTGAATTCCAACAGACTTGCAGGATTCGATAGGTCAGCCTTCGGCAAGACCTCCGCAGTCCTTTCAATGCTCTTAAGATAAATAAGAACGTTTTTATCGTCTTTCAGCTCAATTCTGACGATCCTAAATTTCATACCGGTTCATCGTCCTTAATTCTACTTATAGCTTTCCTATATCAGACCCAAGAACTTCAGAACCTCAACAACTCCGTCGCCATCCGGCTTCGAAGTGACGAGATCCGCAACTTCCTTAAGCTTCAAATCCGCATTCGCAACGGCAACGCCGAATCCTGCAACTTCGAGCATCTCTATGTCGTTTTCGGAATCTCCTACCGCTACGAAATCCTTAACGTCGATTCCTATTCTTTCCGCAATGAATTCCAGAGCTTTGCCTTTACTGACGTTCGCATCCATTATGTGGTAGGCGAAGCCGGTATCCACGATTTTAACATCTTTCGGCAGAAACTTTCTCGCTTCTTCGATTGAAAAGGTTCTTCTTACGCAAACCTCGGACTTTCTGTATTCAAAATCTAAGAATTCTATCTTAAATCGCTTGCTCAAAATTTCGACCGCTTTTAGGCATTTCTGCTTGTCTCCGAGCACGATGTCATCTCCGTCGTAGCTGAATCTAACGACTCCGCCGTTCTCGCATATGACGATGTCGGAAACTCCGATTAGCTTAGCAGCTGCTCTCGCGAAACATGATATGTTGCCAGTTGCCAAAACGACAGTAATTCTCAGCCTCCTCAAAGCTTCGACGGCATTGCAGTTTATAGCTCTCTTCTTGTTCGTCAGCGTTCCGTCGATGTCAACTGCTATCGCCTTCGGCTTAAACACGATCGGCATTTGTGGGTTGTGCATATAACGGTTGTCAAAAGGTATTTTTATAGCAAAATGTTACCGACTCTGGCATGAAACACTTGGAATTCAAGGACAAATACAGAGAACTGCTGAAGAGTGGGAAGAAAACGGCGACCATTAGACTCCAGTGCCCGTTTAAAAAGGGTCAGGAGGTTTTCGTCCATTGCGGTGGGAAGATAATAGGAACTGCGAAGATCATAGACATTCAGGAGAAGAAACCCGAAGAACTTACTGAAGATGATGCTAAAGCCGACGGGTTCGAAAGCCTCGAAGATCTACTTGAAGAACTTAGAAAGCTCTACGGAAATCCTGAGAAGGTTTACGTGATAAGATTCAGGTTCAAGGAATTTAAGGAGGGGATAAATCCGCACGAGATGTATTACGGCGATGCGGATTTGGTGGAGATAGCAAAACTCGCACTCGAGAATTTGAATCTAAACGAAGCGGATAGAAGAATCCTCGAACTCTTCGTCAAGACCGGTAGCATAAGGAAGACCGCTATGAAGCTTGGGAGCATTAAGAAGCGTGGCATAATCCGCAAAATTCTTAGAAGGTGCTATAACGAGCTGAGGAAGAAGGGACTCATTTAGGGGGTGAAAGGTTATTAAGCTTAGGGATGTAAGGGAGAGTTTGTTTTCATTGATTCTGTGCACGTTCGGAGATCTCATAACTGGACTCGTGATGGGATCAAATTCGCACGAATTCGTTGTTTTGCCGGCTTTGATCATTCTCTTACCGTCG
>WAKM01000046.1 GCA_015523335.1 Archaeoglobaceae archaeon
CTTCGACTATTCTCCTCCGCCTGAAACTAACTTTTTTACCTTGAAACTCTTTCTCAAGCTCTATTTCCTGCCAATATAGCAGAATACCTCTCCTCTGCCAAGCCGGTGTTTTCGCCGGGTTTATCCCTCTACCGTGAAGTATATCATGCAACTCAGGGCTCTTCTTTCCCTCCAGCATCTTCTGAACTTTCCTGCGGTCTCCGATCTCTTTAAGCAACGTGTAGAAGGCGTAGCTGTTCAAATGATTCCGCCAAGCCTCATCCTGTCTCCAAGCCAAGTAATCCCAAATCTCATCCAAGCTCGCAAAGATTACCCTCGAATCGAAGCTAACGGGAAAACCCAGCTTCAGAGAAACCCTTGAGGCTAATTCGGATGCAACGATGGAATCTATCTTTTCAAGTCTGCAACCGAAAACGTCCCTCATTAAAAAGGTAACCTCGTCGCTGAACGTGTATGCAAAAGCGGCATTGAATTCCCTCATCGTATCCTTGCAACACTCGACCATTATCTTGGCGAATCTCAAGTCGTAAGGCTTTTCAAAATTCTCCAAAGCCCTCCTAAAATTTTTTCCGTCCAGCCTAACCAAAAAAATGTTTGGTGTCAGAAGTTTCGAATACAACTCACGAGACTTCCAGTTCACCCTCTTCTTCATGCTTCTTCTTTCTCTTGAAAACGTCCTTAATTATGACTATGTCCCCAACGGACTTAACGAGTCTATACGGCAGAATAACACCCGGTGCTTTGGAGTCTATTAGGGCTTTGTTGAATTCGGATAGAGCCAACCCCCTTATCTGTCTTCTGTCCAAGTCTATTATAACGTCGCTAACGACACCGATAAACCTACCCTCATCCGTATAAACCTTCAAACCGAAGAGCGTCGAAATCTCGCCGATCATTAAACTTACGTTATGCAATAAATATATATCCCTTGTCCTAACGTGTTCGAACATCACTCCCGCTGAAATTGGTAATCCCGAACGCTAACGTTTTATACATCCAGAACTTACCCCTTCCGGTAATGGACTACGTTCATCATCCCCTGATCAAAGAGGGAACGGTCGAGAGGAGGAGCTATCAGATTGCAATAGCCGCAACGGCTCTGATGCACAACACCCTCGCTATTCTGCCAACCGGTTTGGGTAAGACCATAATAGCTTTACTCGTTATCGCCTCAAGACTGCACAACAAGGACGGAAAAGTTCTCGTTTTGGCTCCGACAAAGCCTTTAGTTGAGCAACACGCCGAATTCTTTAGGAGAACCCTTAAAATTCCTCCGAATCAGATCGTAGCTTTGAGCGGTGAGATTCCGCCGGAAAAGAGGTTAAGTCTTTGGAAAAATGCGAAGGTAGTGGTTTCAACACCGCAAGTCATTGAGAACGATTTAATAACCGGTAGGATCACCCTTGAGGATGTTATCCACGTAACTTTCGATGAAGCTCACAGAGCAGTAGGAAATTACTCCTACGTCTTCATAGCCAAGACTTACTTCAAACAAGCTAAGGATCCGCTCGTTTTAGCCATCACAGCCTCTCCAGGTAGTGACATCGAGAGGATAAGGGAAGTCGTTGAGAATCTACACATTGAGGAGATCGAAATTAGAACGGAGTTCGATCCGGATGTGAAGCCATACATCCACGAGAAGAAGATCGAGTGGGTAAAGGTGGATATGCCGAAGGAGCTTGAAGAAGTCAGAAATGCTTTCAAGAAATGCTTGGAGTTGAGGTTCAAGAGGCTCGAAGGATTGGGAATCGCTGTAAATTCAAATATGACGAAGAAGGAGCTTTTAGCGTTGCAGGAAGCTTTGCAGAGCGAAGCAGTTGAAACGGGAGATCAAAGACTCTTCGAAGCTGTATCGGTTTTGGCTGAGGTTCTGAAAATTCAGCACGGGATCGAATTGATCGAAACTCAAGGCCTGGACGCCCTAAAGCATTACTTAAAGAGGCTCGTGATAGAAGCGAAGTCGAAGGGAGGAAGCAAAGCTTCGAAGAACATAATAGTCGATCCCACCTTTAGAAAAGCCGTTATTAAGGCTTTGAAGTGCGAAGTTGATCATCCGAAGCTTGAGAAGCTGAAGGAAATCGTCTCAGATCAGCTTGCAAAGAAGCCGGATTCGAGGATAATAGTCTTCACGAACTTCAGAGATACGGCTGACGTTATAGCGAAAGAGCTTCGAAAGATCGGAATTAAGGCTGTCAGATTCGTCGGGCAGGCAAATAGAGCTGAAGATAGGGGGATGAAGCAGAGGGAGCAGATAGAAGTTCTGGAGAAATTTAGGACAGGTGAGATCAACGTTTTGGTTGCGACATCGGTTGGAGAAGAAGGTCTCGACATCCCGGAAACGGATCTCGTAGTGTTCTACGAAGCCGTTCCTTCCGAAATTCGGGCTATTCAGAGAAAGGGGAGAACGGGAAGGGCAAGAGAAGGCAGGATAGTTGTTTTGGTTACGAAAGGAACGAGAGACGAAGCCTACTACTGGATAAGTCTGAGAAAGGAGAGAATGATGTTCGAAAGACTTTACGAGCTAAAGGAACAGCTTAGAAGAACGTTGAAGACTCAGGATCTGACCACATTTACTAAGCCGGAAACTCAGAAGAGCCTTTCGGAATTCGCAAAGCCGGTAGTCATCTATGCGGATGCGAGGGAGATGAAGTCGGAAGTCGTAAAAAAACTGTTCGAGAAGGGCGTTGCTGTTAGAGTTCAAAATTTGGATTCTGGAGATTACGTTTTGAGCGAGAGAGTTGCTGTTGAAAGGAAAACGGCTGAAGATTTCGTAAACAGCATAATCGAAAGGAAGTTGTTCGATCAGCTTCTTAGGTTGAAGAAGTTCTATCTGAAACCGATTCTGATAATCGAAGGTAACGGGCTATACGGAAGGCTCAGCCCGAACGCCGTTAGGGGTGCTTTGGCTACGATAGCCGTGGACTTCGGAATACCTATCATTCAAACCACAAATGCTGAAGAGACCGCCGAGATTCTGATAGCGATCGCAAGGAGGGAGCAGGAAGGGAAGGAAAGAGCCGTAAGCCTGCATGTAGGAAAGACGAAGATGACTTTAAAGGAGCAACAGGAATACGTTGTTTCGGCTATATCTGACATAGGTCCGGTGTTAGCCAGAAATCTGCTCGAACACTTCCAGACGATCGAAAGGATCGCAACGGCAAGCGAGGAAGAGCTTATGAAAGTTCCGAAGATAGGTAGAAAAATTGCGAGAAAAATTCGGATGCTAATGACTACTCCATACAGCGAAGCCGACAAAGTCGATCCCGATGATATTACCTAGACGGACGTTAACGATGTTTTACCTTTGGCGGTAGTTTCATCAATCCTCATTTTAAATTATAAAAATAATATGTAAAATTTTGCAAGATGGAGTTCAAAAGATCGTGATCGAGCAGATACGTCTTTACGTCGTCCTGTAATGCTGAAATAGATTAAAAATCTACTGAGGCATATAAAGGTAGAAGACCTTTCCCATAAACTCAACCCTCTTAACCCCATTCACCGATTCAAGGAAACTCAGATCCTCTCCGAACTTCCTAAGAAAATCCTTAAGCTGGTCCTCCCTCATCGGATGCCTCTTCAGCAAAGCCTTTACCGCTTCTTCAGCGGATGAGAAACATTCGGTCGAAAAATCTCCGATTTCGGGATCTATAACCTTTACGACATCTCCCAATATCGCATTAGCCCTCATTATCCCGATTTCGTCTGCTGGCTCCACGTTTGAAGCTGGAGGTCTTATAGGCGTTAGAAGATAAACCCCGTCCGGCTTTATCTTCTCCAAAGCGGATTTTATCGCGAAAAGAGCTTCTTCGCCGTCGTTGTAACCTTTAACGAGCATTATTTCTATGTAGAACTTCCCGTTGTATTCCCTGCCGAACTCTATCATTCCGTCGATTATCTCATCGATCCTCAGATCTCTATGCGGTCTGTTTATTCTTTTAAACGTTCTTTCATCTCCCGCATCGAGCGAAGGTATCACAACATCCGCTTCGGCTAAATCTTGCCTGACATCCTCTCTGTAAAGCAGGGAACCGTTCGTGAGAACCACAATAGGCTTATCCGTGATCTTCTTTATCTCCTCAATCAGCCAGCCTATATCTCTGCATAGCGTCGGCTCTCCTTCGCCGGCAAACGTTACGTGATCCGTCTCAACCCTGCCGATTACTTCGGCAACCTCCTTCAGAATATCCTCCTTCGGAAAGAAGCTCCTACGCTCGTTTATCAGATTCGTCGTTTTTCCCAACTGACAGTAAACGCATGAGTAGTTGCAGGTTTTAAACGGGATCACGTTTATTCCCAAGGATCTCCCGAGCCTTCTTGAAGGAACCGGCCCATACACGAACCGCATCCTTCCCAATTTCAAGTTTGGATTTATAACGCTGTTGCTCAGATTATTCCGAGGATCTTCAGCGATAGAATAAGGCAACCGGTTCCGATGACATCTATTAACGAAGTTATGAGCGGAATTCCAACGTTGTCCGGATCTATCCCCTTCATGAACGACAGAACCGAAAAGTAGTATGCCATGAGGTTGAGCAAAGCCGTTAGCAGTTGCCCCGCGAGTATCGTCGTAGCAAGCATGCAGACAGTCGGAACGGTCGGAATTGATAGGGTGTAATTTACGATCTGTCCGAAGATTCCAACGAGGGTAAAAACAATTAAGCCCAAGAAGTGCATAATCCCGAAACTCCTCAGAACATCCCTCTCCGGAATCAGCTTGGGTTCGAGCAAACCCAAATGTAACATCGACGAGAATCTCGATGTCAGAATTCCACCCATCGCACCTCCGTCTTCTAAGAATGCTGGGATTATGGTCATAATACCCGCAATAGCTATGAGACCTTCTACTTCCTTGCCGAGGATCGTTCCAGCGCCGAAGTCGATCATGGCACAAGTTAACAGAATCGGCGCGCTCTCTCTGATTATCCTCCATCCTATCTCCCCCTTGCTTAATCTATACAGAACGAGGGTTGCGAGGGCCACTATCATTACCAAGGTAAGCTTCAGCGAAAAATTCATTGAAAAAACGACGTCGACGGATGCGAAGATAAGCGGAAGGGTTATTATGTCTCCCATAAGCGTTATTAAAGGAGAGGTTAGGTTGTCGGGATCCCAACCCCACCTGTAACTCCCTATCGCCAACGCTAACGTTGCGGGAACCATGAATACCGCCGAAAGGAATGCCGCCAAAACCGTGATCAGAATTAGGTTCAAAACCAAATCGAGAGTAAACTTATGCAATCCTAAGATGGAGGCTATTTCCGCGGAAACTACGCCGTTGAACATACCGAAAACGAGTAGCAGAAAAGTGGAGGAGTAAACATTCTCGGCTACAATCGGATCGGGTTTGAACTTAGGCTCTATTCTACCGGTATGCAGATACGTGCTCAGTCTCGAACCCAAAGACCCGTATATGTTGCCCCTCAAACCCGTGCTCGACGGTAAGAGAATGATCAAAGCCGGCAAAACAACGAATTCGTGCGAATTTGATCCCATCACGAGTCCAGTTATGAGATCTCCGAACGTGCACAGAATCAACGAAAAAAGACTTTCCTTTACATCTCTAAGCTCGATAACAGTTCACCCCCTAAATGAGCCCCTTCTTCCTCAGCTCGTTATAGCACTTCCTAAGAATCTTGCGGATTACGCCGCGCTTTTTCATGCTCCCAAGCTTCATAGCGGTCCTCCTTATGCTACCCGTCTTGACGAAGAGTTCGAGGATTCTTCTATCCGCCTCGTTTAGATTCAAATTCTCGAGCGCGAGTTTTGCTATCTCCACCAAATCCGCATCGCCGTAATACATCTCGTGCGGATTTATCCCCTCCTTAAATTCCTTGAACCTGAATCTTATCACGTAAACCTTCTCCGGATTTCCGTAGAGACTTCTAAGTTCTTCGAGCAGATCTTCGAGGCTTTCAAACCCGTCGGCTTTGGCGTCATCTTCCGTGAGCTCTTCAAGTTTCTTCTCCTGAATGTCTATGA